>NZ_JBYVJU010000008.1:0-206094 GCF_058147085.1 Parendozoicomonas sp. 209JJ7-1
ACAACTAACGGCTCCAATAAGCCTCTTCGAGGCTGTCCTCACGTTCAGGCAGACCACGGGAGAGCCTCGGAGAACTCTGGGCCAGAACCTGATAACTCACCCGGTTAGCGTACTTGCACACCTGAGCGAATGAGGAATACGTAAGATAAGAGCGAGTATGTTTCCCGGAAGTGGGCAAAACCCTTGTGTGGAAGGCGTTTGCCGCCACATCATGCACCACAGCAGCCAGGGCACCATCTCCAGCACCATTAGTATTGCTTATCCGTTCCGGGCCGCCCATATATGGGTCTATCTGGGCGTATATCTTAGTCGGCTGCTGACACTCACGGTGCAGCATCGGCCGACTGAACTCATAGCGGTTGAAGTCACTGATGGAACCGGAACGAATGGGATTGGAGGTCTGCCGGAGCACATCCTCATCAGCATAACCACTGAGGTACAAGCCTTCAGGCCCGGCAGTCAGCAGCACCATATCGGTTAAATCCAGCAGTTTTTCACTGGCCAGCAAAGGATCGGAAAAGCCTGTCAACGCTTCGGCTTCCTCTTCATTCATGGCCACGAGGGTGATGTATTCCTCAATAAACGACAAGAATTCTTTCTGCCGCGCGGCCACCATTTGACGGGAACCCATAGTCAGAATGACCGGCACGCCATTCTTTTTTGCGATTTTCGCAGCTTTCAGCGTCGCACGATAAATGGGTAGACCGGTATTGGCCAGCGTATAGGCGCATAGCAACAGAGCGGAGCTTCCGGCAACTTTCTCTTCCGGAATAAATGTTTCATCCAGCTGGTTCATCAAGCCTGGGCTGATGCCAAATGTGCGCTCTCCGTCTGGGGTAATCAGCGCGAAAGCCCGCCCGATAGAACCACTGACAGGCTGAAGACAGGTTAGATCAACCTTACTGCTGGTATTGCAGAGATAACGATAGGCCGATGTACCAATAACAATATTTTCGCTCATCACCCCAAATTGAATGGAACTGTCGTCAGCGAGAACCGAATAATTATGGAGGGTGTTGCCAATGGTGCCGCCAGCAAACTCCTCTTCGATCAATTTATTCTTCAACAGGAAAGCATACAACCGCTCAGTGGTGTCGTTATCAGGCAGCAGCTGGGATACACCTTTCTGCAACCCGAATTCTTTTAAAACATCGTCGTTTACCCTGGCGGTAATATCGACAATATTCTGGTCAATGCCAGTCACATAGGTATTGACATGGCCAAATGTGACGCTCTCGCGATCAAAGCGATTACCTGCATTCACGGGAAAATAATGTTTGATTTTCCGCTGACCGGGAAACTTCATGGATCACCTGCCGTACACCGGATTACTGACAACCAGCAACACCTGAGCGAGGAACAAAGAAAGGTCGCGGATTGTACGCTGGCTACAGGAATTAGGCTATAGCATAAAGAAACCCGACTGCGGAAACCGGGTTTTTTTGCCTCTCCATTTGTCCAGGGAATGACAGCTCCGCCGTTTTTCGACGTCAACGCATCCATAGACTTGAACGTTCCTAGCCCTTTAGGAAAGAACGAACATTACCCTGAACTTTACGACACCCTGAGGTCTTGCAACTTTGCATTCCAGCAAGCGCGGAAGTGATTTATGGGGCCTGCGTTAACCACAAGCTTCTTATCGCAGATATGGACTATAGTTTCCCCGGTTTAGTGAGGTACTACAGGAGCTGGCCATTATGGCTAATTGCAATAAATACACGCTTGATGGTGTGACAGCCGGCATTACAAAGAGTTTTCTTGTCACTAATATGAGTTGTCTCCTGTTAGTCGTTACTCTGTGCTTTGCTCCTCTTTCCCGAGCTCTGGAAAATGGTCAGGAAAGAGTACCAATTCTGGGGTGGGGCAGCTGGAATGGTTTGCAGAGAAATATCTCGGATGAGGTGATCCGCAACCAGGTTGACCTTATGCACTCCCTGGGTCTTTACGACGCCGGCTACAGGTTTATCAATATTGATGATGGCTTCTGGGGGGGGCGTGACGGGAACGGCAGGCTTAAAGTCAATGCAAACAAGTTTCCCTCCGGCATGAAACCTCTTACAGACTATATCCATTCCAAAGGGTTTAAGGCTGGTATATACACCGATGCGGGATCGGACACCTGTGGCTCAGAGAACAGTGATCCAAACGGCATTGGATCAGGTTTATATGGGCATGATCTGTCTGACCTGACGACTTTTTTTATGGACTGGGGTTATGATTATATCAAGGTCGACTGGTGTGGAGGCAAGAAGCTCGGCCTGAATCAGCAGACGCGTTATACCCAGATCCGCGATGCGATTCAAAAGGTTAAACCTGATGTCGTCTATGGTATCTGCAGCTGGGGTTTCCCTGGTGGATGGGTCGTACAAACGGGTAACTCATGGCGTATTTCCGCTGATATTCGCCCTGCATTCGATAGCATCCTTTCTACTGTAGACAACAATGCCACTCTGGCGAAATATGCGGGCCCTGGCCATTTCAATGATATGGATGCCCTTGAGGTCGGCAATGGCATGTCGGTCACGGAAGACAGGGCTCATTTCAGTTTATGGAGCATCATGAGTTCACCACTGATTATAGGGGCGGATCTTCGCAAGATTTCCCACGATGCTCTGGAAATCCTGACCAACAGGGATGTCATCGCAGTCAATCAAGACCCTGCAGGGAGGCAGGGTATCAGGGTCTATCAGAAGGATGGTAAGGAAGTTTGGGTCAAATCCCTGGGGAAGCAGGGGACAGAAAAAGCGGTTGTCTTTTTCAATCGTCAGGAGCATGTGGACTCTCTCAGAATGAAGTGGAAAGATCTTGGCGTGAGCGGGAAGACATTATCTGTTCATGATCTCTGGACGCATCATAAGGGCGAGACTGCAGAGGATACAATCGATGTTCACATGGAGGCGCACGGCGTTGTGATGCTTCGCGTGAAGCCAGCCGGAAAGAGCACACGCTTCACAAACTCTTCGAGCACTCCTGACTTGCTCAGTTCTACCAGTTCAACTTTGTAAGAGTCATGGCTTACCTGCCATAAGTCTTTAAAATCAAAGTGCTGAGAATTCTGGGCAAATACAGGACGGCAGGACAACCAGAGAGTCTGAGGCCAGGAAAACCGACCTCTGGAAAAAGGAAGGTGCTCAGAATAATTATTCTGTTTCTTCAATCCAGGCGGCCTGAATGGCCTCCAGGATTTTTTCACCACAACGCTCCGGATCATCATCAAAGCTTTCCAGCTCCGTGACCCAGGTGCGCAGATCAAAAAAATTCACATAGCGGGGGTTCACATCCGGCTTCCCATCCGCCAGCTCAATAGCAATATCATGAATATCCATCCATTTCATCAGTGCTTCTCCGACACCTGGTTAATGGTATAGCGGGGAATTTCAACAACCAGCTCTTCATCCGCCACCTGCGCCTGGCAGCTCAGGCGGGATTCCGGCTCCAGCCCCCAGGCCTTATCCAGAAGGTCATCTTCCAGCTCATCGGACTCTTCAAGGGAGTCGAAACCTTCCCGAACAATGACATGACAGGTAGTACAGGCGCAGGATTTCTCACAGGCGTGCTCAATCTCGATACCTTCTTTCAGGGCAGCATCAAGAATAGTGGTTCCCGGCTCCACTTCGACGACAGCGCCTTCAGGGCAGATCTCTTCATGGGGCAGAAAAACAATCCGAGTCGTTTTTATCATAACCTTTACTCCTCTGGCCTGTTTGACTGATTATTATCCGTGGTGACATCAAGCTCATTGACAGAGTGGCCCGACAGAGCGGCACGAATACCGGCATTCATACGGCGCCCGGCAAATTCCTCGGAAGCCTTGGCCACCTCTTCAGTCACCTTAACAATCAAAGCGGTATCTGTGCTTTTTGTTGTTTCTGCCAGACGGCGAACCTCTCCAGCAAGGCGTTCCCGCTCTTCGGCGGTAAGAAGAATATCACCATCCTGCTCAAGAGCATTCTCAAGGGCTTCAAAAATACGCTCCGCTTCTACACGGGCCTCCAGAAGCCTGCGGGCTTCCTTGTCCTCAGAGGCATAAGTATAAGAGGCCTGCAGCATATCGGTAATCTGGTTCTCAGACAGGCCGTAAGAGGGACGAATCTCAATACTTGCGGCCACGCCGGTGGATTCTTCCCGGGCACTGACGCTGAGCAGGCCATCCGCATCTACCTGGAAAGTTACCCGGATACGGGCCATACCCGCCGGCATGGGGGGAATACCATTCAGGACAAAACGGGCCAGGGAACGACTGGCAGATACCAGTTCACGCTCACCCTGAAGCACATGGATGACCATGGCCGTCTGGCCATCTTTGAAAGTAGTGAATTCCTGGGCACGGGCCACAGGAATGGTTGTGTTCCTGTGGATAACCTTTTCCATCAGCCCGCCCATGGTTTCCAGACCAAGGGAGAGGGGAATTACGTCCAGCAAAAGCATATCGTCTGCAGACTTGTTACCCGCCAGAACATCAGCCTGCAAAGCCGCACCGATAGCAACGACACGATCCGGGTCGATATCCGTCAGGGGCTGTTTACCAATCAGTTCCGCTACACGCTCACGGACACGGGGCACACGGGTAGAACCGCCCACCATGACCACACTCTGAATATCCGCCGCTTTCAGTTTGGCATCTCTAAGAGATTTCTTAACACTCTTCAGGGTACGGTCAATCAGACCATCAACCAGACTGTCAAAAATTGCGCGGGTTACTTCACCGGACCAGCCACCAAAGCTAACGGTAACGGCGTCACTATCAGTCAGAGACTCTTTGGCGGAACAGGCCACATCCAGCAGCTGACGATGCTGTTCCGGATTCAGGGCGGGCATATCCATACCAGCCTGCTCAAGAATCCAGCGGGCCAGAGCCAGATCAAAATCATCACCACCCAGGGCAGTATCACCACCGGTGGCCAGCACTTCAAATACGCCACGATGCAACCGCAGAATGGAGATATCAAAGGTACCGCCGCCGAGATCATAAACGGCAATGGTACCTTCTCCACCCTGGTCCAGACCATAGGCGACAGCCGCCGCAGTTGGCTCATTCAGAAGCCGCAAAACTTCCATACCCGCAAGACGTGCAGCGTCTTTTGTCGCCTGACGCTGGGCATCATCAAAATAAGCGGGAACGGTAATCACCGCGCCTAGAAGATCACCACCCAGGCTATCTTCTGCACGGCGACGCAGGGTTTTCAGAATTTCCGCAGAGACCTGCACCGGACTTTTATCACCCTGCACGGTTTCAATAAACGGCATGCCTTGCTCCGCATCGCGGAAACGATAAGGCAGTCTTTCACTCAGCGCCTGAATATCTTCCAGGCCACGGCCCAGAAAACGCTTGGCAGAGATAATAGTATTCAGGGGGTCTTCTGCTGCCAGGCGACGGGCTTCAGCGCCGGTCAGGGTACATTCCGGACCGTAATGAACAACGGAAGGAAGTATATGCTCGCCCAGGACATCGGGCAGGGTTTCAACGGTACCACTGCGAACAGTGGCCACCAGAGAGTTTGTTGTACCAAGATCAATCCCGACGGCCAGCTTGCGCTGATGGGGATCAGGGCTCTGCCCTGGCTCGGCTATCTGCAATAACATGTTTTTTCCCAGGCATCAGCTTTCAGAAATCAAGGATCTCTTCTTCAAGCTGCTCGACTTCGGTGATCAGTTTATCGACAAAATGCATTTTCCGGGCAAAATCAGCAGCCAGTCCAAAACTCTCTGTCGTATTCTTTTTCCAGGCAGCGACAAAACCGTCCTGCAATTCAGACAGCAGGTTTTCCGCCCGTTCCCTGACAGCTTCAACCGCCGCTTCCTGGTCACGGGCATCACGGACATCACCCAGGTCCTCACGGAGGGACATCTGCTCCATCAGGAAACCGGCGTCCATAACCGTGTTTTTTTCCACATCAACGGGGTGACCGGAGAGCTCCAGCAGATAGAGGGCACGCTTCAGGGGAGAGCAGAGAGTGTCATAGGCTTCGTTGACGAATGCCGCATACTGCACAGCCAGTCGCTGTCCGCGCTCTCCGAGCCCGACAAAACGATCAGGGTGAACAATACGCTGCAAGTCAAGGTAACGACCCTGGATGGTGTTGCGGTCACAGTCGTAGCTCTGCTCAACACCAAACAGTTCAAAATAGCTGGATCGCAGGTCGATACCGACAGGGCTGGCCGCCCCAGCCGCATCCGGTGTGTTTGTCTCAGACATTGAAGCTTTCGCCGCAACCGCATTCACTGGAGATGTTAGGGTTGTTGAACTGGAAACCTTCGTTCAAACCTTCCTTTACAAAATCCAGCTCGGTTCCGTCGAGATACACAAGACTCTTCGGGTCGATGAATACCTTTTCACCGAAGTGCTCGAAAGACTCATCTTCCGGATTCTGCTCGTCGACAAATTCCAGAACGTAAGCCATACCTGAACAGCCACTGGTTTTCACCCCCAGGCGAATTCCCAGTCCCTTGCCTCGCCCATCCAGCTGCCTGCGGATATGCCGGGCAGCGGCTTCAGTCATTGTTACTGCCATGAAAGATCCTGATGACACGTGAAGGCAGGCACGCTACCCGCCAGAAAATTTCCAACACCTGTTTCAGCAACTACCGCTGGTATTCCCGCAATTATTCAGCGACGTTTTCAGAGCCACCCTGCTTGTGGCGGTAATCTTCGATCGCTGCCTTGATGGCATCCTCCGCCAGCACTGAACAGTGAATTTTCACTGGCGGCAGGGCCAGCTCTTCGGCGATCTGGGTATTGCGGATTTCAGCCGCCTCATCCAGGGTGCGTCCTTTCATCCACTCAGTGGCCAGGGAGCTGGACGCAATAGCAGAGCCACAACCATAGGTTTTGAACTTGGCGTCTTCAATAACACCTGTATCATCCACCTTGATCTGCAGGCGCATAACGTCACCACAGGCCGGCGCTCCCACCATGCCGGTACCGACTGCCGGGTCTTTGTCGTTCATCTTGCCAACGTTACGAGGGTTCTCGTAGTGGTCGATTACTTTTTCGCTGTAAGCCATGATTCGTTCCTCCAGCCTGCGCCACCGGGCGCGAGGCTTTCTATTCGTGATGCACCAGTTTACGGAGCACCTGTCAGTGCGCGACCCACTCGACCTTGCTCAGGTCAACACCGTCCTTATACATGTCCCAGAGAGGGGACAGTTCACGCAGTTTTGCCACTGCTGAGCGCACTTGTTCTGCGGCGTGGTCCACTTCCTCTTCCGTTGTGAAGCGACCAAAGCTGAACCGCAGGGAACTGTGTGCCAGTTCATCGTTCAGACCCAGAGCACGCAGTACGTAAGACGGTTCAAGGCTCGCGGATGTACAGGCGGAACCTGAGGAAACAGCAATATCCCTCAGGGACATAATCAGGGATTCACCTTCCACAAAGGCGAAGCTGACATTCAAAATACCGGACACCCGTTGCGTAACAGAACCATTGATATGAACTTCTTCCATATCGGTAAAGTGGTTCAGGAAACGGGTTTTCAGGGCTAAAGCATGGTCATTGTTGGCCTGCATTTCTTCCTTGAGAATGGCACAGGCTTCACCCATACCAACAATCTGATGAGTCGCCAGGGTACCGGAACGCATACCACGCTCATGACCACCGCCGTGCATTTGGGCTTCCAGACGAATACGGGGCTTGCGGCGAACATACAGGGCACCAATACCTTTCGGGCCATAAATCTTGTGGCCGGAGAAGGACATCAGGTCCACTTTCAGCTCTTTCATGTCGATGGGCAGACGCGCCATGCTTTGGGCCGCATCGACATGGAAAATAATTTTGCGTGAACGGGTCAGTTCGCCGATAGCGGCGATATCCGTCACTGTGCCGATTTCATTGTTCACGTGCATCAGGGATACAAGGATCGTATCTTCACGGATCGCAGACTCAACCAGCTCCGGAGTAATGATGCCGTCAGAACCCGGCTCAAGGTAAGTGACTTCGTAACCTTCACGCTCAAGCTGACGACAGGTATCCAGTACCGCCTTGTGTTCCAGCTTGGAAGTAATGATGTGGTTGCCGTTCTTCTTATAGAAGTGGGCGACACCTTTGATGGCGAGATTGTCTGACTCGGTAGCACCGGATGTCCAGACAATTTCACGGGGGTCGGCATTAATCAGCCCAGCCACCTGCAGGCGGGCATTTTCTGCAGCTTCTTCTGCCTTCCAGCCAAACACATGGGAGCGAGACGCAGGATTACCGAAGTTGCCTTCTGTCGTAAGACACTGCACCATTTTTTCTGCCACTCGTGAATCAACCGGCGCGGTGGCGGCATAATCGAGATAAATCGGCAGCTTCATTCTAGGTTTTCTCCCAAGTATTTTCGAACCGGTACGCTAGTTAATACTGTTGCACCGGCAGCTTTGCCAAACAGCTTTCCATTGACAACGGAGGTCAGAGGGTTTCCGCGGCTATACGGCGCCCCAGTTCCTCTGCTTCCAGCACACGGGATTCTTCCTGTTCCCTATCCTGTCTTTCAGCCACAGAGCGCACTTCCCTGCGCTCTACAAGGTCGGCCAGGGTGATACCACTGAGAAATTCATGAATCTGCTGGCTCAGGTCACACCAGAGGTGGTGGGTCAGGCAGACTTCACCATGCTGGCAACCTTCTGTGCCATGACAGCGCGTTGCGTCGACTGACTCATCGACAGCATCAATCACTTCCGCAATACCAACTTCAGCACCGGGGCGATTCAGGCAATAACCACCACCAGGGCCTCGAACACTTTTCACCAGATGATTACGACGCAGCTTGGCAAACAGCTGCTCAAGGTAAGACAGGGATATTCCCTGGCGCTCAGAAATATCAGCAAGGGCAACAGGGCCGCTGCCAGCATGAAGCGCCAGGTCAAGCATCGCTGTTACCGCATAACGGCCTTTTGTTGTCAGACGCATACCGCTTGTCCATCTGGGGTGCCACATGGAGAACCATATGACATTCGATCCAGTCAGTTTACTTTCTCAATATCCGGACTATCCGGAAATACTGACTGAATTATCTAATAACCAACCATTTCAGTCAACTATTAGCCATTCAGAAAGGGACACTATGGTTAGCGCGACGGAGTATAACAAACAAGTATGAAATAACCGAAGCGCCTAACCAAAGTCAGCAGTCAAAGTAACAATTTCAACCGGTTCAGATCTTGTCGCCACCGGACATCACCTCAAAATCCTCTTCCCGCAACTCGGGAATAGAGGCCTCGCCGCAATCCAGGCCCTTCTCTTTCAGAGCCTCGCAAAGGCTCTCAAAGCGAGCGTCTACGGCCTGGATATGCTCAAGCATGGCGTTAATGGCATGAACCGTCGGGTCAGGCATTTCTCCGGTGATGGCATAGGCGTCAAAGCCTATCTTTTGGGCCATGGCCTGCTGGGCCTCCCCTACAGGGGACTTGCGCCTGACAATCCTGCCAGGAATACCAACAACCGTCGCCCCCGGAGGAACAGCCTTAACAGCAACAGCATTAGAGCCAATCTTGGCACCCGCACCCACCGTAAACGGCCCAAGCACCTTGGCACCGGCACCTACAACCACACCATTCTCCAACGTTGGGTGTCGCTTGCCTTCATTCAGGCTGGTGCCACCAAGGGTAACGCCCTGGTAAAGGGTGACATCATCACCCACTTCAGAGGTTTCACCAATGACAACACCCATACCATGGTCAATAAAGAAACGACGACCAATCCTGGCCCCGGGGTGAATTTCAATTCCAGTGAGCCACCGTGAAAATGTAGAAATAGTACGCGCCAGCCATTTCCAGTCCCGACACCAGAGAGGATGCGCCAGCCTGTGCAGCAGAATCGCATGCAGGCCCGGATAGTTGGTCAGAACCTCAAAGGTATTACGCGCGGCCGGATCTCTGTCCAAAACACTGCGAATATCTTCACGAATTCTTTCTAACATGGTGACGCATTCCTGTTTTTTAAAATTAAAACATTGCCTTTCTAGTTATACTGGCAATATTTCCCGCACAGCCTGACAGATTCCAAATCAAACTCCCAACCCATCAGGATACGCAACAAAGCTTATTGCGGTTTCAGCTTCGCGTTTTGCGAACGGCAACCTGTGTTTCAGACAGGATACCCCGCAAAATATTGTACTCAACCCGGTCAGGACGCCCCCGACCATACAGACGGCGCAATTTGGCCATGATCTTATCCGGGTTACAACTTTTGAAGAAGCCGATTTCCTCAAGGGTTTCTTTCAGATGAGAATAATACCCTTCCATCTGCTCGGAAGAGGCCGGTTGATACTCACGCACCTCAGGCACTTTCTGGCCACCTTCAGCAGTCAGGGAAGCCATACGCAATTCATAACTCAGAACCTGCACAGAAGCCGCCAGATTCAGGGAGCTGAATTCCGCGACAGAGGGAATATGCACCTGACGGTGACACATGCGCAGTTCTTCATTGGTCAGGCCACGATCTTCCCGACCAAATACCAGAGCAACTTTCCCCTCTTCAGAGGCCTCATTCACAACCAGCCTTGCGGTATCCCGGGGATCGGTCAGCTCCAGAGAGATACCCCGCACACGGGCACTGGCACCAATAATCAGGTCACAGTCCGCCACAGCTTCGGCCAGGGTTTCAGTAACCACCGCATTTTCCAACAGGTCGGTGGCACCGGAAGAAAGAGCCCGCGCCTCACCGGAAGGAAAATCAACGGGATCAACCAGATAAAGAGAGGACAGGCCCATAGTCTTCATCGCCCGGGCGGCGGAACCGATATTGCCCGGGTGAGTGGTATTAACAAGAACGATCCGGATATTCTCTACAGACATCTTCAGCCACTGGCCCGCTCTCGGGCCTTTATCCAAAAGGCCCATTCTAACAGAAGCTGCTGGAGTTCCCGATACATGCGTCACCTGAAGACCCATATCGACCACAGGCAAAATACCCATCAAGTCACATCATCCCGGCGAAAAGCCACTTATATGCCTGCTAAACAACCCGACTAGTGATATAATCCCCCGATTCGCATATACCATTTTCCTCACAGAATACACATCTCGCTATGCAACCGATGGTCACAATTGCTTTGCGTGCTGCACGCAAGGCGGGCGATATTATTGCCCAAGGCTACGAACAGCTGGACATTATCAAAGTCCAGAAGAAAGAGGCCAACGATTATGTTACAGATATAGATAAGACCGCTGAGCGAGCCATTATCTCTATCTTGAAGAAAGCCTACCCCAACCACGGCTTTCTGGGGGAAGAAAGTGGCCACCAGCCCGGTGAAGGCGAAGGTAAGGACCATCTCTGGATCATCGACCCGCTGGACGGAACCACCAACTTTATCCACGGCGTACCCCAGTTCGCGGTAGCCATTGCCTGTCAGTACAAAGGCCGGATTGAGCATGCCGTCGTCTATGATCCCATCCGCCTGGAAGAGTACACCGCCAGCCGCGGACAGGGTGCAGCCCTGAACGGTCGTCGCATTCGCGTCACTAACCGCACCAGCCTGCAGGGTGCCCTGCTGGGAACAGGCTTCCCCTTTCGTGAAGGCCAGATGGATAACATGGACAACTACCTGGGCATGTTCCGCAGTCTGATTGGCGAAACCGCCGGCATCCGTCGCCCCGGTGCAGCGGCTCTGGATCTGGCCTACGTTGCCGCCGGTCGCTACGACGGTTTCTGGGAAATGGGCCTGAAACCCTGGGACATGGCGGCAGGCAGCCTGCTGGTTCTGGAAGCCGGCGGCCTGATTGGTGATTTCCGTGGCGGCAACAAATACATGGACAAGGGTAATGTTGTTTGCGGTGCCCCCAAGGTATTCAAGGAAATCCTGACCCGCATCCAGCCCCACCTGACTGAAGATATGAAGTAATTCCTTTTTCAGGAACAGCTTCCCCGGTGCCTGCCCCCGCAGGCACCACCTCTCCTTATATCACACAAACATTGGCAAATACTGACCTGGATCAATACAGGGTAATAAGTGTTTATACGACTATAAACCCTAAGGGAACTCTTTCATTCCATAAATAAGAACAACACAATCACCTAATTTCCGGGAGGGGCCTATGACCCATTCAGCTATTCAGTTTCAAAGATGGAAACACAAGGAACTGATCACCTGGAGTGACGATCTCAGCGTAGGCATCCAGGAAATTGATGAGCAGCATATGATTCTGGTGGATCTGGTAAACCAACTGCACCAGGCTATCCACGAACGTCATGGCAATGAAGCCACCAACAAAATTCTTAATGATCTGGTGGAATACACCCGTATCCACTTTGCTGTTGAAGAGAGTCTTCTGCGGGTGCTGGGCTACCCTGAATACGAACCTCACAAAAAACACCATGAACAGTTAATCGACCAGATTAACGAACTGCGCGGAAAAGTTTCCGAAGGGAAACACGTCAGCTTTGAGCTACTCCACTTTCTGAAAAACTGGCTGACCCACCATATTCTCGAAGAAGATAAAGAGTACGTGCCGTTTATGCTGAAGAAAGGCGTAAAAGCCAAATATGAAAAACGCTCCTGGATGGATCGCCTTTTCCACAAGTAATCCCATTACTGAAAAACATAAAAAAACGCCGGCGTGAAAACCGGCGTTTTTTATGGGTCAAAACATCTTCAAGACCTTGAGCTTCACCTCAGTGCATTTCGTCTTCTTCATCTTCCCTCACAGGAACAATCAGGTCTTCACGGGAGATATTCATATACAGCAGCATATTGGACGCGATATAGATGGAGGAGTATGTACCCACACCCACACCCACCAGCAACGCTGTGGCAAAGCCGTGAATCATGTCTCCGCCCAGGAAGAACAACGCCAGCAGTACCATAATAGTGGTACCGGACGTTGCCAGAGTACGCCCAAGGGTCTGACTCAGGGAGATATTAATAATCTCCGCCGGCGTACCACGGCGCACCTTGCGGAAGTTCTCCCGCACACGGTCATACACAATAATGGTGTCGTTCAGTGAGTAACCGATAACAGCCAGAATCGCCGCAAGAACCGTCAGATCAAACTGTAACCCGAACAGGGAGAACACACCCAGTACAATCAAGCTGTCGTGGGCCAGAGCAACAACCGCGCCTATGGAGAACTTGTACTGGAAACGGAAGGCGATGTAGAGCATAACCAGCGCCAGGGCCAGCATCATGCCCAGGCCACCCTGGTCACGGAGCTGTTCACCCACCTGCGGGCCGACAAACTCAACCCGCTTTACCGTGATATCTCCGGGGTAGAGGTCATTAAGCTTACGGGCAACACGATCACCCAGATGGGCGTCAGTGTCACCGCCGGGAATACGAATAAGAACATCCGTTGCCGAGCCGAACTCCTGGGCAATGGCATCGCCATAACCCATATTTTCCAGCTGCTGCCGTACACCCGCGACATTGGCAGGACGATCATACTCCAGCTCAACCAGGGTTCCCCCGGTAAAGTCCAGACCAAAGTTAATGCCATTTACAAACAGGCTGGCAACAGAACCCAGAAGCAGAATCACCGACAGCAGAGTCGCCATCGTGCGCAGCTTCATAAAATCGATAACCCGGGTCGGGCCAAACATCTTCCTGCCAGACATTTTTTCTTCAGAAACAGTATCTGTCATGTTCCCCCCCTCCTAGATAGACAGCGTTTTCAGCTGGCGACGACGACCGTACGTCATATTGACGATAGCGCGGCTCACCAGGACGGCGGTAAACATGGACGTCAGGATACCCAGGGACAGTGTCACGGCGAAGCCTTTCACCGGCCCGGTACCAATGGCGTACAGAATCACACCCACGATCAGGGTGGTGATATTGGCGTCGAAGATAGACACAAAGGCCCGGTCGAAACCTTCGGCAATCGCCTTCTGGGGAGACATGCCCTGTTTAATTTCTTCGCGAATACGGGAGAAAATCAGTACGTTGGCATCCACCGCCATACCCAGGGTCAGGACGATACCGGCAATACCCGGCATGGTCAGAGTCGCTCCGAGAATGGACATCATGCCCATCAGGATCACCAGGTTCAGCGCCAGGGCGATATTCGCCACCAGACCGAAGAACCGGTAAACAACCAGCATGAACAGAACAATCAGGCCAAGCCCCACCAGGGTGGAATTAATGCCCATACGGATATTTTCCTTACCCAGGCTCGGGCCAACCGTCCGCTCTTCCACGAAGTGCATGGGCGCGGCCAGGGAGCCGGCACGGAGCAGCAGGGCCAGTTCAGACGATTCAGCCCGGGAATCCAGGCCGGTAATCCGAAAACTGCTGCCCAGAACGCTCTGGATAGTCGCAAGACTGATAATGCGTTTGTCTTCACGATAGATGGGTACGGAGACTTCCGTCTTCACACCATCCACTGTGCGCATTTCCTTACGGTTACCAACAAACTTCTGTTCGATAAACAGTACTGCCATGCCACGACCAACGCTGGTTTTGGTGGCACGGGCCATCAGTTCACCACCACGGTTATCCAGGCTGATATTGACTTCAGGACCACCTGTCTGGGGATCAACATTGGAGCGGGCGTTGGCAACCTGATCACCGGTCAGGATGATATCTTTCTCCAGATTGGCCGTACGACCATTGCCGGAACGGAACTCAAAGGTTTCGTAGGTACCGGGAGCGGCATCGTAATTGGCCGCCAGTCGGAACTCCAGGTTAGCGGTCTTGCCGAGAATACGCTTGGCTTCAGCGGTATCCTGAACACCGGGCAGTTCAACAACAATGTGTTTTCGACCCTGGCGCTGAACCAGGGGTTCAGCCACACCCAGCTCATTCACACGATTGCGAACCGTGGTCAGGTTCTGCTTAACGGCATAATCTTCAAGGTTACGGACCTGCTGTTCGGTCATACGAACATCAACCAGAAAACGACTATTGTCATCTTCACTGGCTTCCACGCTCAGATCCGGAAATTCTTTGGCAATAACCCGGCGGGCCTTATCGCGGGTGGCTTCATCATTGAAAGCCAGTTCATGGCGCAGGGGATCGTTGCTTTTGACCGTACGATAGCGCAGGCGCTCTTTACGCAGCAGGGTGCGCATTTCGCCGGCGTATACATCCATACGGGTCTCAACAGCTTTCTGGCTGTCAACTTCCAGCAGGAAGTGCACACCACCGGAAAGGTCAAGACCCAGCTTCATGGGAGTCGCGCCCATGGACATGAGCCATTCCGGAGTTGTCGGGGCCAGGTTGAGAGCGACCACATAGTCATGGCCAAGAAGATTCTTGATCGCGGCCTTGGCTGGCAGCTGATCTTCATTGTCAGTCAGCCTGATAAGAGCGGAATTGCCCTTAGGACTGACTTCTGCGGATTTTACGGCAATACCTGCCGCATCCAGTTCCTTCACAGCTT
The DNA here is from genome assembly GCF_058147085.1 of Parendozoicomonas sp. 209JJ7-1. Lineage (NCBI taxonomy): Bacteria > Pseudomonadati > Pseudomonadota > Gammaproteobacteria > Oceanospirillales > Endozoicomonadaceae > Parendozoicomonas > Parendozoicomonas sp. 209JJ7-1. The sequence continues at coordinate 15,296 of NZ_JBYVJU010000008.1, forward strand.
TCTGCAGAAGAGGTTCACCAATTCGCAGGGATGAGCTGGAGCCGGAAATCTGAATCGCGGGATCATCCGGATAAAGATTGGGCAAGGCGTAAAAAGCGCCTATAGCCACAAGCAGAAAAATTGTGAGGTACTTCCACAAGGGGTATCGGTTCATGGGACCCTCGGGTTCCTTTCAAAAACAGAATGACCTGTCAGACAGACAGGTCATTTGCAATCCTGTTCAATTAATAGCCTTCATCGTGCCCTTGGGCAGAGTCGCGGCAACAGCGCTTTTCTGGAACTTAAGTTCAACATTGGTGCTAACCTGCAGAGTAACAAAGTCGTCAGCCACGCCAACAACCTTACCGACGATACCACCAGTGGTTACCACCTCATCACCCTTACCAATGCTTTCCAGCAGTTTTTTGTGATCCTTCGCACGCTTGCTCTGGGGGCGCCAGATCAGCAGCCAGAAAATCAATACAAAACCACCCAGCATTAACAGCTGGCCAACCATGCCGGGTCCGGCCGCACTGGCAGCGGCTTCGGGGGCAGCGAAAGCCTGACTGATCAAGCCCATATCCATACTCCTCGTTGAGACAGTCTTTTAAATCGAGAGCCATTAAAAGGCCGGCTTAAATGCGGCCGGCCTTCATGCTTCATTAAATATTCAGCTCCGTGGGCACCTGCCCCCGGGCTTCATAGAACTCTTTAACAAAGAGGCTCAATGTACCCTGTTCAATACTTTGCCGCAATCCAGCCATTAACCGTTGATAATAACGCAGGTTATGAATGGTATTGAGCATAGACCCCAGCATCTCGTTACATTTATCAAGGTGATGAAGGTACGCCCGTGTGAAATTGCGGCAAGTGTAGCAGTCACATCCGTATTCAAGGGGTTCTTCTGCATGGCGGTGAACAGCATTACGTATTTTTATGGTCCCCTGCGCCGTAAACAGATGACCATTACGGGCATTTCGCGTAGGCATTACACAGTCAAACATATCCACGCCACGGCGAACCGCTTCCACAATATCTTCCGGCGTGCCCACACCCATCAGGTAGCGGGGGTACTCTTCCGGTATTCTACGGGGCGTATGTGACAGAATCCGGTACATATCCTCCTTGGATTCCCCTACAGACAAGCCCCCAATAGCGTAGCCATCAAAGCCGATCTCCAGCAGTCCATCCAGGGAACGGGCACGCTGATCTTCAAACATCCCCCCCTGGATAATACCGAACAGGGCGGACTGGCTGTCACCATGGGCTTCCCGGCTGCGCCTGGCCCAGCGCAGAGACATTTCCATAGAGGTACGGGCACGCTCTTCATCGGCATCACCAGGAGTGCACTCATCGAAAATCATGACAATATCGGAACCCAGATCACGCTGTACCTGCATGGAGGATTCCGGGGACATAAACACTTTTGAACCATCCACCGGAGAGCGGAAAGCCACGCCTTCTTCGGTGATTTTGCGCATATCTCCCAGACTGAACACCTGAAAGCCGCCGGAGTCCGTCAGGATGGGTTTATTCCAGCCATTAAAATCATGAAGGGTGCCATGCTCCTTAATCACTTCTGTGCCGGGGCGCAGCATCAGGTGAAAGGTGTTGCCCAGGATAATCTCCGCACCAGTTTCATGAATATCCCGGGGCAGCATGCCCTTGACCGTGCCATAGGTGCCGACGGGCATAAAACAGGGTGTTTCGATGGTTCCCCGGGGGAAAGTTACCCGCCCCCGACGGGCCAGGTCATCTTCACCCAGTTTTTCGAATGACATAAAGCATTCCTGGCGCATGGCACAATCTCCTGAATATTTAATGTAAATCGCTGAATGGCTTGCTGGAGGAAATCCTGTTACTCCCCGCTCTCTTCCACTGGCGCGCTGTTTTGGGATGAGGCCCGGGTCAGAAACATGGCATCACCATAACTGTAAAAACGATAACGCTCGTCTATAGCTTCCCGGTAGGCGTTCATAACATTCTGATAACCGGCGAACGCAGACACCAGCATTAACAATGTGGATTCAGGCAGATGGAAATTGGTAATCAATCCATCCACAACCTGATACTGGTATCCGGGAAAAATAAAAATATCCGTTTCCCCGGTAAAAGGCTTTAATTCGCCATCACGGGCCGCTGTTTCCAGACTGCGAACCGATGTTGTGCCAACGGCAACAACCCGCCCACCCCGTTCCCGGGTGCGCTTCACCGCATCCACCACCTGCTCAGACACTTCCAGGTATTCTGAGTGCATATGGTGGTCTTCAATCTTCTCAACCCGCACCGGCTGGAATGTTCCGGCTCCTACGTGCAAAGTGACAAAGGTTTTCTCAACGCCCTTCTCTTCCAGCGCTGCAAACAAAGCATCATCAAAGTGAAGGCCAGCCGTTGGAGCAGCTACAGCGCCTTTCTTACTGCCGTAAACAGTCTGATAACGTTCCCGGTCCGCCACTTCATCTTCCCGGGTGATATAAGGCGGCAGAGGCATATGGCCGTGCTTTTCCAGCAGGCGAATCACGGAATCATTTCCAGAAAAACGCAGCATAAACAGGGCGTCCCGGCGCTCAACCATCTCAGCTTCCAGGCCACCTTCAAACATCAGGCGGGTTCCCGGCCTGGGGGACTTACTGGAACGGACATGAGCCAGTACCTGATGTTCATCCAGAACACGTTCAACAAGAATTTCAACCTTGCCACCGCTCTCTTTCTGACCGAACAGGCGGGCAGGAATCACCCGGGTATCGTTCAGAACCAGCAGATCACCCGGTTCCAGACAGTCAACGATCTCCCGAAAGGTTTTATGAACCGGTTTGCCGGTTTCGCTGTCCAGAACCAGCAGGCGGCTGGCACTGCGCTCAGGCATCGGGTAGCGGGCAATCAGCTCATCGGGCAGATCAAAATGGAAATCACTGACACGCATAAACCGCTAAAACCTCGCCACATAAAAAGGGCGGGAAGCATACCGAAAGCGGCGCAAAAAGTCAGGCTACATAAGGAGGAAAAAAAGAAGAAAACTGCGGCGTGAATTCCGCAGTTTTATAGAAATACAGTTTAAGGAACAAAGCTCCATCAATTCTTACCCGGCAATGGCGGCGGCGGGGGCGGAGGCGGAGGCTGTTCTTCATCCTCCGCAGGTGGCGCTTCCGCTATATGAAGCTGAGAACGACTTAATGGTTTCTCCTCCGGCCCGGTATAAAGCGGAGCGCCAGTCAGACTGTCACTACGCCTATTGCTTATGCTGTCTTGAAGAGAGGGTGGCGGTTCCGGTCTTGGAATCATGGAGTCCGTCAATGGTTCCGTTGTTGGCCCAGTAAATGATGGTGCTCCACTCAGGCTACTGGCATAGCTGGCTATGGTATCCCCTGACTCACTCTGGGTGTCATCACTCTCATCCTCTTCGCCATCACCCTCATAGCCTTCCATAGGTTCAGGTTCTGAAATCTCACTGACGCTGCGAGTCCTCAAACCGGGGATCTCACTTTCTTCAACGTCTTCTGTCTCTTCCTGGCTTTCCCCACGGGCAAGCCTGTTATGCCGGGAAGTATCAGGTCCGGCTGGTTCCTTTAACTCATAGTCAGGCTCGCCATAAACCCGGGCATTTCCCTGTGCCAGGCTCAGAACAACCTTTGTCTTCTGCAGCATCTGATTTTCAACATCCTTGAAAACCCTGACTTCCAGCTTTTCCAGGGTCTTATCCAACCTCTTTAACTGTTTTTTAAAAGCCTTGATTTCGCTTTTCAATTCTTTATTTGTTTTAAGGGTCTGCCCTTCCTCCATATTTCTCATGGATGTCAGTACGAAATCTCTCATGGCATCCTGCCGGGCCTTGTCGACCGCCGGACTGTACTCCATGGGCACAAGCTGAATCTCTACCCCTTCAAGCTCGGCTTTAATTTTCAAGCCTGCTTCTTCAGCAAATACAGGATCCTCCATCGCCTTGATAAACAGCGGCAACCTCGCCCGCATCCACTCCTGGGCAAGGTTATCTCTCTGCTGCTCAATAAGCTCCTGACGCTGGACCAGAGACTTATTTATGACTCTCTGATTCTCGGCCTTTGCCTTCTTGCTTATCTGGTAGGAAGGGTCACTCTGAACCGACTGAACCTGCCGTTCATGCACGCTTCGGGAGCGGCCGCTGGTATTGCTACTCCTCTCTTCTCCCTCAGAATCTGTTGAGGAAACTGAACTTTGCCGGGCAACCCTGGATTCAGGATCAGTATGAGTTCGAACCGGACGCTGGAAAGCTGACTGAGAGTCGGCTATGGATTCGTCCCCACTGGCCACGGACTCATCCGGCGATGCAGGATGCTGAGGGACCGACACGTCAGAAGGTCTTCGGGCAGGAGGTTCCATTCTAAGCACCCTGTAAGCAAAATAATTGCTGTTCATATCGACCGAACAGGAATGATCTTGCATGCTTATTCGCAAATGTTATACTTCGCCCCGCTCAGAATGCCGGTGTGATGGAATTGGTAGACATGACGGATTCAAAATCCGTTGCCTTCACGGGCGTGTCGGTTCGAGTCCGACCACCGGTACCAGAGATAGCAAGGCCCAGCGTGTTAGTATGTGACTTAAACCCCATATTGCTGAGCACAACCACAGCGACTGCTTCTGGCGATTGCTCACTCAGGTTATGCCCCACTGGAGGAAAGTGAAGAACCGGTTGGATGGGATGGCTGAATTATACCTTAACAAATAGATCCCATGTTTGAGGATTTCAGCCAATCAACCTTCTATATCATCAGGAGGGGCCTCATCATCGGTGGAAGCCTCATTATTGGTGGAAGCCTCATCATCGGTGGGAGTTACAGTAAATCCAAGAAGGTTAATATCTACAGTCAATTTTCTAATCAATTTATCAGCAATTGAATCTGGCATATCGGGATGTTTTTCATCCATCCTCTCTGAAATAGATTCAAAAACAAGATCTGCATTTTTTCCACCCGGGTCATTTTTGTTTAGTAGTGCCCGAAAATTAGGCACCTGATGAAAGAGACAAAGATGATTAATAACTTCATTCAGCGAACGCAAATAGTCACTATCAGACAATTTCTCTTTTTGAATTATTTCACCATCTATTTCATCCTCACTGCTTATATCATCTGGAATTATCTGAACATCATCTGAAAAAGTAACTTTTCTATCTCTTAATAAAGATGATTGCTCTTTGTCACTCTTTTTTAAAATTGACTTGCTGGAACTATCAGAGCTTACACTTCTGCCATTCACTGATCCTTCAATGGTTTCATCCGGATTTCCATCATCAGATTGAGTGGGTAAGTGCACCTGTGAACTCTTTCCTAAGTCTATTTTTCTATCCATAGCAATATTCCAATAGTATTTAAATTTAATTATTAGCCTATGAATGAGCACACAACAAGAAAACCCAAGTAGCACTTTCGGCGTACCTGAATGCGCCATTAAGTACCCAGAAATAAGTAACTCAATTCAAGTTGAATACACATTGGTACAGCTTCCAGAATACTGGCTCCGTGGTATAAAGGAGGAGTGAGAAAATAATTTTCAAGGCTAACCCGGATATTTCATAAATGGCCCCGAAGATCGCGCCGGGGCTTGTGACTCCATGGTGTTTGGCGAAGAAGTGCCGTACCGGGGCGTACGGCCGACTCACAACTCACAATAGGATTCTTCTTCAGACACGCCTGGCTGTTATAACTACGGACAAAACTGTCACTATAACTAACCAGCCCCAGAATTTTTCTCTCTGGCACAACTCTAAATACACCAGCAACTTCAGTCATCAGGGATAATTTATTGTGGAGCATGGACGCTACGGGAGGCTTACGCCCGCCCCATCTGATTTACATCACCGGTCACAGGTACCTTTTCCAGGTCAGCACACTCCAGGTCAGCGCACTCCGGGGCAGTTTATACGGCCATTTGTTCCTGAGGAAACGTTTCTCCAAGTGGCTTCACCATTCCCTCCGCCCGGCTTTTGCCCCGCTGCGCTACATATGCGTTCAATAAATCACACATCAGTAGAGCGTCTTCTGGATGAGCTGGCAAACTGGCTGAAAAACCCCAATCCGCTCACACCTGAGCTGGCCTGGGTCATGCTTAAGGACACGCGTACAATCCTGTCCACAAACATAAAACTGAACCACCAGCAGAGAAAAACCGTACTAAACTGTCAGGGCATCTCTAAAGCCCTACTGCGTCAGCCCATCACATTGTCCGAAGAACTCGCTCTTATTCAGTTTCACCTACTCCCCCTCGGTTTTCGAGATGAAGCCCGTGACCGCCTTGCTCACACAATCTGCACACCCCAACCCTATCTAAATCATGATCACTTGACCCTGGCTATTCGCCTGTACCATGACCTTGGCTTCTTCAACCCTGACCATCTGCCGAAATCACTGCAGGAACTCTACGACGATTTGAAAAAATCCCACCTGTCTCAGGATATGTTACAGCGGGTCGCCTCACTTCTGGAGAATGAGGTTACCTGGCCCATGTTTGATCAACCCATACGCCACCCTGAACCAGTTCTGCTTCTGGATAGCCTGCAATGCCCAAATAATGCCACCAAAAACTTTCAATGCCCGAAACTCAACGAAAAATATTATATGCCTGTTTATCAGGTCTTTAATTTCTACAAAGTGAAAATGATGGGCATAACTTCTTCTACATGCGCAATAGCTGTCAAGGATTATCTGTACACAATTATAAAGCACCCAGAAAAAGTTAATCCCGAACATTTCCATTACAATTACGTGGCAGCCATGCGGTTATGGCGTTCACTACCAGAGTATAATTTCGCCATAGTTATGAAGCGACTCTATGATGAATGGCTTAACTGGTTCCAGCTTCTTACTCCCGAAAAAAGACACCAATGGATAGCGATTTTAGAAGAATTAAAAGGTGACCAGGTCATCTCCCTTGAACAGGCAGAAAACAATCAGTCTTTACTGAGTAAGTCTCCTCTGCTCCCTCAAATAGTCGCTGATACAATCCTTAAGGCTCAGGCCCAGATCTGTTCAGCCCTTATGAAAATATCTAACCCGAACGACCAGGAAAGAGTGAAAACGCTTTCTCTGGCCTGCGCCCGAACAATGCCTGACACTTCTCGCTTTCTGCCTTTCAAGACAAAAGTCTTCCTGACATACCAGTGCTATTCAGATTTAGAGACCACTCTGCGAACCATGAACAGGCACCATAAAGGCTATGGCACAGAAGAGAAAATATCCCTTGTTATTGCTCTGCTGGGGCAAAACCGGGAAAAAGAAGCGATGCAGGAATTGAGCCATATATTTGGCGAGCATATCTGCCTCCTCACCACAGGCTCTTCTCCCTGCTTTGCAAAAGCACTCCTGCCAAAGCAACCCAGGGAGAAACAGCACAAATCTGGTCAAAAACCATCACGAGGCAACGACGATACTAACCAGAGAAAACAAACCCTTTGCCTTGAAGCACTCTGGAAGTTTTACCATGTTCAGGGAGATCTCAGGAGAACAGGTGAAATAGCAAGAATCGCAAAACTTCTGGAGCTTCCCTGCTGTTTTCCCGAACGTGCCGGCAGCTATTCAAAAGCCCCCGGCGCATCAGCCAGGAGTACTACTTCTCCACAAAAGCCCGCTCAATAACATAGTGCCCGGCATTGCCATGGCGGGCTTCTTCAAAGCCACGGGCATCAAGAATTGCGCAGGTGTCCTTAAGCATGGCAGGGCTGCCACAGATCATAAAGCGGTCCTGCTCAAGGCTGAACTCCGGCAAGCCAATATCCTGCATCAGTTTCCCATTTTCCATCAGATCGGTAAGACGCCCCTGGTTAACAAATTCTTCACGGGTGACTGTCGGGTAATAAATTAATTTCTCTTTAATGTCATCACCAAAATATTCATTAATCGGCAGTTCATCCTTGATCATCTGCTGATAAGCCAGCTCAGAGATATAGCGCACTCCGTGGGTCAGGATAACTTTGTCGTACTGTTCATAGGTTTCCGGGTCTTTGATAATGCTGATAAACGGCGCCAGCCCGGTTCCGGTACTGATCAGATAAAGATTTCTGCCCGGTAAAAGATTATCAAGAACGAGGGTTCCCGTAGGTTTATTGCTGACAAAGATTTCATCACCTTCCCGGATATTCTGCAGGCGTGAGGTGAGCGGGCCGTCAGGCACTTTGATACTGAAGAACTCAAGTTCTTCCTCGTAGTTAGCACTGGCGATACTGTAAGCCCGCAGCAGAGGACGCCCCTCCACCTCCAGGCCGATCATCACGAAATGACCATTCTTGAATTTAAAGCCAGAGTCACGGGTTGTGGTGAAACTAAACAGGGTATCGTTCCAGTGATGAACCCCTGTGACCCGCTCTGTACGTAATGAACTCATTATCAGTATCCGGTTTTTATCGTGTTATAAACTGATGCCAGTCAGTTATTAAAACTTTATCCGACGGTTTTACTTCTTATTTTTAAACAGGTTCAGAAAAACATGTTTACCTGCCGGAGCAACAGATCAGCAACTGGTCAGGCCAGGCAGTGTTGCTGTACAGGTTATCCACTCTTACAATATCGGTAAATCGGATTTTATAAATATGATTAATCGGTTTACTCGATAATGAACTATACATTCCGTCAGCTGGAAGTCTTTCTGGTTACTGCCCATACCGAGAATATCTCCCGCGCTGCCGAACAACTTTCTATGTCCCAGTCCGCCGCCAGTGGTGCCCTGAAAGAACTGGAAAAGCAGTTTTCCATCGAACTGTTTGAACGGATCGGTAAACGCCTGCGCCTGAGCGAAATGGGACGCTGGGTACGCCCGAGAGCTGAAGCCCTGCTGGCCCAGGCCCGGGAACTGGAGTCCGCCCTTCAGCACCAGAGTAATGTAGGCAGCCTCCGTGTCGGCGCGACCCTGACCATCGGAAACTATCTGGCCACCGAGATTATGGTTCGCTTTCTGGAACTGCACCCCAAAGCCCGTGAACATGGAATCCTCTCCCTGGAGATTGCCAATACCGCTGAGATTGTTCGCCAGGTCTGTAACTTTGATCTTGATCTGGGCCTGATCGAAGGTGAACTGCAACACCCCGACCTGGATATCAGGCCCTGGCATCAGGATAAACTAGCTGTGTTCTGTGCCCCCAGTCATCCACTTGCCAAAAAAAACAGCCTGACAGATTCAGACCTGCTCTCATCACCATGGATTCTCCGGGAGCCAGGCTCAGGCACACGGCAAACCTTTGACCGGGCCATGCATGGCCTTCTGCCTGATATGCAGATAGCCCTTGAACTTCAGCAGCCAGAAGCCATACGCCGGGCCGTTGGTGCCGGGCTGGGTATTGGCTGCCTGTCCCACATCTCATTAAACCGGGAGTTCGCTTCCGGCAACCTGGTTCACCTGCCCGTGAATCACCGTAATTTAAACCGATACTTTTATGTGATTCTCCACCGGCAGAAGTACCAGACCCGCTATATTCAAAGCTGGTTAAAGCTTTGTTATCAATGGCCGGAATCCACAAGGAGCCAGCATGAGAAACATGCGCACCGAGTCCGACAGTCTGGGGAAAATTGAAGTTCCCGCCAACGCCCTCTATGGCGTACAGACACAGAGGGCGATTAATAATTTTCCGGTCAGCGGCCAAACCATGCCCGAGGCGTTTATTCGGGCGCTTATCCAGATAAAAAACGCGGCGGCCCAGGCCAACAGTGATCTCGGGGAAATATCCCCAGAACACGGAAAAGCCATAACCACAGCCTGCCAGACGCTGCTGAAAGATCCGGGATTGATGGCTCACTTTCCTGTGGATATCTTCCAGACCGGTTCAGGCACCAGCACCAATATGAATGCCAACGAGGTGATAGCCCATATCGCCAGCCAGGCGTCCGGGCCCGCCATACACCCCAATGACCATGTCAACCGGGGCCAGAGCAGTAATGATGTTATTCCTTCAGCCATTCATGTCAGCGCGGCTCTGGAACTCCATAGAAAACTGCTGCCGGCTATTAAACACCAGATCACCACAATAAAAACCAAAGCCAGCCAGACAGAACAATATGTAAAAACCGGTCGCACACACCTGATGGATGCCATGCCTGTACGCTTCAGTCAGGTTCTTGAAGGCTGGGCCGCACAGCTGGAGCAGAACAAGTCTTTGCTTGCGCAGATGCAGAACAGGGTCCAAATCCTTGCCCAGGGAGGAACCGCCGTAGGTACAGGCATAAATGCCCATCCTGACTTTGCAGTCCTGTTCTGTAAAAAGCTTTCCCACGACACCGGAATAATATTTGCGCCGGCTGATAACTTTTTTCCCCTGATCAGTTCACAGGACACAGCCGTCGCTCTCTCCGGGCAATTGAAAACCCTTGCTGTCACCATTATGAAGATCGCCAATGACCTGCGCCTTATGAATTCTGGCCCTCTGGCAGGCTTTGGAGAAATAGAACTTGAAGCTTTGCAACCAGGGTCATCCATAATGCCCGGTAAGGTGAACCCTGTGATTCCAGAGTCTGCGGCCATGGTTGCAGCCCAGGTGACAGGCAATGATACCACCATCAGCATCGGCGGACAGGCTGGCAACTTTGAACTGAATGTTATGCTGCCTGTAATTGCCAGTAACCTTCTGCAAAGCATCTCCCTGCTAAGCAACACATGCCGTCTGCTGGCGGATAAAGCCATCGCAGGTTTTATCGTAAAAGAACAGCAGATTGAAAAAAACCTGGCCCGTAATCCCATTCTGGCCACAGCCCTGAACCCGATTATCGGTTATCAGAGAGCGGCAGACATCGCCAAACAGGCCTACCGGGAAGGCCGGCCTGTTATAGATGTGGCAGAGGAGAGAACGGATATTTCCCGCAAAGAGCTGGAGAAGCTATTGAATCCGGCCAGACTGACCGGAGACAGCAGTCCATAGAGCTGCCCATAAAACAGCCCATAAACAAAAAGGGTCAGATAATCTTCTTGATCAGCACATGGGCCTTTAAACGCCGGATACGCCCCAGTAACTTCTGCACATCTGCCGGATAGTCCCTCAGCTTTTCCAGCTGCCGGTAATGCTCAATACGCTGGGCATTGCCAAGTATCAGGTCACGCTCGCTATCCAGTTCATCACCAATAAGGCGCTGGCAGTCCTGAACCAGAATCCCATTTTCAAGATCCAGCCCCCAGGCCCTGGGATTCAGATTGCTGCCGGTAATCAGCGCCCTTTGCCCATCCACATACAAGCCTTTCAGGTGGTAACTGTTGTTCTGGTCTTTCCAGAGCATAATGTTCAACTGTCCGGAATTGATTTCCTTCTGGTGCTTGCGGGCAAAAGACCGCAGGTTATGCTCATACAGATAAGGCAAGCCACCAATGGTGGAGAAAGGCTCATCCGGTGGAATATAAAAGTCATTCGCCGTTTTATCACCCACAACTATGGTGATCTTCACCCCTCTGCGCAGTAACTGGTTAATATCCCGGGAGATGGTTTTCGGAAGATTAAAGTAAGGCGTACAGATAAACAGCTCGTTATCTGTGGAGCGAACAAGATCACGGATCACACGGTTAAGGCGATTACCCCTTGGGCCAATACCACAGACCGGCGTAAGCCCCAGCTGGTTTTCGCCAACAAGATCAGGCGAAAAACGGTAATTAGCTTTCCGCATAACCCGGCGAAACCGGCGTATCTCCTGCCGAAGCTGTTTTCTTCCGGTTATCTCCTCTTCGCTCAGATCCTGAACCGCTGAACTGGCCCGCAGATAGCCATTCATAAACTCTACAAAGCTGTTACCAAGCTCAGGGCTGTAAATCTCATGGTAACGGTCGTAGCGGTAACGCTGTTCCTGATGCAGGTAGACATCATTGATACTGGCACCGGAATAGAGAACCGTGTCGTCAAACACAAACCCTTTCAGGTGCAAAACTCCGAAAACTTCCCGGGTTTTTACCGGCACCCCATGAATACCCACGGGATACTTATACTCTCCGTTCAGGCGCTGGTAAAAATCCCTGTTGGTCTGGGCGGCCTGTTCACCAATTCGACCACGCTGGGCACGATGGAAATCCACAAAGAGCTGGATATCCAGCTCTGGATTGCGCTGTTTCGCCTCAAGCAGTGACCGCAGAACCTCTTCCCCGGCACCGTCTGCTTCCAGATACAGAGTGGTCATGTAAATACGCCGGGACGCCGCCTGGATGAGTTCCAGCAGCCGCTCCTTAAACCCCCGGGTGGTTTTGATAATACAATAATCACCGGTATCAACCGCAACCTGAGGCAGGCTGTTCAGTCTCTCCCGATAATACTCTGGTGCAAACATATTTCTGCCTGAATAAGGCCACGCCACCCCGGATACAGTGCTCCACGCTTAGCCGAAAACCTGTAACCGTACGCTTTACAGGCGACACAACAGCGCCCACTACAGCCAGGGGGTTGGCATGAGAAATCGAAACATCGCACTCTACCAAAAATCCGCGGCCTGCGCAGATTTTTGGTAGCCTAATACTTCATGGCCTAATACTTCATGAAACACTTCATGGAATTCTGTAACGGAAAAAGCGCATAAAAAAAACCACTCCTGGGGAGGGGAGTGGTTTTCCTGGAGCTATGCCTTAGAACTATGCCTCAGAACTATGCCTCAGAACTATGACTTAGTGCTATGCCTTAGCAGGCTTGCTTAGAAAACGTACTGGAGACGACCTACGATAGCTCTTCCATCTTCAGAACGCTTCTTGGTAGTACCAGAGAAGTTACCGCTTACCAGATTCTTGGTGTTGCCATGAACATAATTGAGGCTGGCACGAACATTCTTGGTGGGGAAGTAGTTAACACCCAGAGTCCAAGTATTCACTTTAACATCCTTGCCGGCCTTGGTGCTGACAGATGCAGTGTTCTTGGCATCAACATTCAGGTGGCTCATGCGAGCGAACACTTCCCACTGGCCGCCCTTGGGCTTACCAAATGCACCTTTCTTATAGGAGCGCTTGCCGCCGTCCAGCATGTAGGAAACCTGGCCATAATAACCATTCAGCTTCACATCCGCCTTGTCAGCACCATTCTTTTGGTCAATTTTACGCATAAAGTACTCACCCTGAACCTGCAGGGATTCAAACTGGGCAGCACCTTCCAGAACGATTTCGTTATCATTACTGGCTTCGAAGCTATTGAACAGCTCGAATTTTTCGGCCTTCTTCACACTAAAGGAAGAGTCATTGTTACCGGTAGACTTCTTATCAGGGTTGCTGTTGTGATAGTTGAAGCCAACATGAACCAGCATGTCATCTTCCATGATAGGAGCTGCAGTGGCACGCAGCGTATAACCCCAAGTTTCATCACTGCTGTTCTTGGCGTCTGTCATGCCTTTATCATGGTGCAGACCAAAAGCAACAGTGTATTGCTTCTCATAAACGGCGGCCTGAATACCATATTCATTGGTTTCATCGCCACGCATTACGTCATAAATGAAAGGGCGCTCAATACCCATAATCCAGGAAGAACTGGTGGTGTTCTCCAGGCCATAATCCCGGCCCCACTTACCAACACGAATTTCAACTGGCTCAAAGCCAAAATAGTCAATATAAGCATTAGAGAGCTTGTTTTTGTCAGTGCCCAGCTTCAACTTCAGTCCATAACCAAAATCCTTATAAGCCTTACCACTGATTTTCAACTCAGCACGACGGATGTAACCCTTGGTAGCATCCTTACCTTCGTTACCATCGTTATACAAATCATTAAAAGCAGCATAATCCCACTGCAGCTTACCGCTGATCTTGAAAGAGAAGTCACCGCTGGCAGTCCTGGCCTGGAAACCACCTTTTTTGGTGCTGATAATAATGTCTTCACCTTCAGTTTTAACAACGCCGGCGTTGGCAGCAGAGGCCATACCCATGGCGGCCGCAACGGCCAGAGAAACAGCTGTACGCTTCATTAACCCACTCCTTGCGAACTTTCGTTCTTTTTGTGTGTGCTGTGTGTTTTATGGGACAAACTTCGAGGAGAGAGTTTGGACGGGGCAGATGACAGGCGGGTTAATGACTTATTAAGGTTTTATGGGGTTAAGATTTCAATTTCTTTACAAAGACTGACAAGGCGCTGACTTTTGCAACGACCGGCAGTCACCAGTCGTCATGATAAACAGCCTGAAAAAACGGAGTTCAGCCAATTTCAACCATTTCAAATTCGTCTTTACCGACACCACAATCCGGGCACTCCCAGTCATCGGGCACATCCTCCCAAGCGGTGCCCGGCTCTATGCCGTCGTCAGGCCAGCCCTCAGCTTCGTCATAAATAAAACCACATACAACACATTGCCATTTCTTCATACAGACCACCCGGCTTCATTATTATTTGTAGATTCCCAGTCTACTCCAATTCCTTTCTCTGTTCCTTTCCCTGTAAAGGTTCTTGTTCAGAAGAATGGAAACGGTAAACTCTGCCTTGGAATATTCACAACAGAATACAGATAATGACCCGGGACAAAGCCCCCTTTCACACCAGCGATGAAGCTTTACCAGCCCCCCTGTGGCGCCGTCTGGCGGCCATGGTTTATGATACCCTGCTGATAGCGGCCATTCTGGTTATTACCAGCGGACTCTACCATGGCCTTGTCAATAACCTGCTGCTGGGCCTTGATGAAGCCCCATCCGGCTTTAACCCTTTGCTCAGCACCCTGCTGACATTTATCGTCTTTTTCTTTTTTGCCCATTTCTGGGGGAAGAACGGCCAGACCCTGGGTATGCAGGCCTGGCGACTGCAGGTGCGCAACAGCAGAACAGGACAGAGAATTTCTCTGACACAGAGCCTCCTGCGGTTTATGGTTGCCATACCCGCAATTGGGCTGGCCGGAGCAGGCGTTTTCTGGATGCTGATAGACCGGAATAAAAAAACCTGGCAGGACCGTTACTCGGAAACAGAAACCGTAATGCTGCCCAAAAGCAAATCCTGACATAACTGAAGTTACGCAGCTGCGAATGACCGCAGCTGCTTAAACAATGTCCGCTAAAATGTCCGCTAAACAGACATAGAAGTTTAGTGTGGTGGTGTTCCGCAGTTTAAAGTATTCCCCCAATCCCCGGGTGTCCACATACATGTATACTCGCCAACGCCTTTACACGGAGCTTCACATTGAGTGGAGCCTTTACAGGTTTGTCCACGGGAGAAAAGTGAGACTGAGCAGTTTTTAACGTTAATGCTGCCATAGGTTCTGATCTGTGCACATATATCTTCTGCATCCTGAGCACATTGAGTGTCAAAGTGGTTATCCCGGGGATTGAAGCAATTGTATTTAACCCATGATTTCTCCAGCCAGCAATCGTATTCGGCAAGAGCTGTTCCGGAAAAAATGATGAGAACAATAAATGCACGACTACGTAATAGTAACCTGACCGGAAGGGAGAGAACGTTTGAGTAATACATGATATATCTCAATCTTGTTCAGATGAGGTAAACAGTTATAGGTTTGAATAAAAAAATTTACAATATGGAAAATGAAGATACTGATACGCAAAGACTTAACAGAAATAAGGAACAGAAAAGCCATACATTTTCTTATTACAACTGTACTGCGCTACTCTTCTCTTCGTGTCTATTCCTCTTATTCTCCTGTGCACAGCAACTTGAAACTGCCTTTATGACTGCCTTGCCTGTAAAGCCCATCTACCTTGCATATCTTATTATTTTGCTGCATGCGTCAGCATGTTATGCCGGAAGATTTATGTGGTCCTGGGGCGGCTGGTCTGTTGAGGAGGAAGAAGGCAGGCCTCTGCTGATCAGCACAGGAGTCCAGGTTATGGGGTTGTTTCAGGAGGTTCAACCCATGAGACTCTACGAAAACAGGATAGGCTATATCGATTGGCTGGCTGTGCATCCGGAATACCTTATTCCCCATCAGTTAGAACCCAGGCCACAAATTTCATTTAACCGGTCAGCTGCCGCTCTGTCTTTCATGACGTCCGAAACCGATATACCCCTGCAAGGCTTTAACGGCAGGGTCATATTTATATCCCATTTAAACCCGATAGAGAGCAAGATAGAGATGAAAGTCAGCAAAGATGTATTTGTCCAGATTAACGTGCGGGATTTTGGCAAAGAGCTTGGGGAGTTTTTTGCCCGTCTTAATATCAGAGTTTCACAGATTGACTGCCTTGCCTGCAGATCTGACAAGGATGCCCCGCAACTTATAGAAGGCCTGACGTCAACGGGTATGACCGACTTCAGGCTCAATACCTGGAAGTACGCCGTAGCCATACCAACTGTAGATACTAAAACAAATATAAGTTTAAACATTAGAGATGCAGAAAAAAAAATCGTCGGCGAGATACCGCTGGTAGACTTTTTCGTCCGGGACATTATGCCCAAGGTACCAGAGGGTATCAGCAGAACTTATGACGTGGGAAAACCTAAGCCGGTTCCCATTCTTCCCGAAACACCAGCTTCGCGATGGGGCTGCTCCGTACAATAATCGACATCTGTCCTATTCTCCTGTACATGGCAATTTGAAGCTGCCTTTATGACTGCCTTCCCCGTAAAGACCACCTGTCTTGCATATCTTATTATCTTGCTGCATGCGTCAGCATGTTACGCCGGAAGATATATGTGGTCCTGGGGCGGCTGGTCTGTTCAGGAAGAAGGCAGGCCTCTACTGATAAGCACAGGTGCCCACGCAATGCATTTATTTAAAGGCTCTCCAACCATGAGCCTTTACAAAAATACGATAGGGTATATCGACTGGCTGGCGGTGCACCCGGAATACCTTATTCCCTATCGTTTAGAACCCAGACCGCAGCTGTCATTTAACCGGACATCTGCCGCTCTGTCTTTCATGAAATACAAGACCGAAATCCCCCTACAAGGCTTTAACGGAAGAGTCATTCTTATGACTCATGGCGTCGATGAAGCTAACACCCTAGCACTGGAAATCGAAACAGGTTTATACATAGAGTTTGACAGCCAGGCCTTTGGCAAAGAACTTGGAGAGTTTTTTGCCAGTATTAATATCAAAGTTTCACAGCTTGACTGCCTTGCCTGCATGGGTGACATGAAAGCCCCACAGCTTATTGAAGGTCTGACGTCAACGGGTATGACCGACTTCAGACTCAATGCCTGGAAGTACAGCACTTACATACCAGAATCAGAGACAGAAGAAAATAAAAGTTTTTGCATTGATAATAAGAAAGGCGAAATCATCGGCAAGGTGCCGCTAGATGATTTTTTCGTCCGGGGCATTATGCCTCAGGTGCCAAGGGGGATCAGCATAACTTATGACGTGGGAAAACCTAGGCCGGTTCCCATTCTTCCCGAAACACCAGCTTCGCGATGGGGCTGCTCCGTGCAGTAATCGACATCTGTCCTATTTTTCTGTATACGACAATTTGAAGCTGCCTTTATGACTGCCTTGCCTGTAAAGCCCGTCTACCTTGCATATCTTATTATCTTGCTGCATGTATCAGCATGTTACGCCGGAAGATATATGTGGTCCTGGGGCGGCTGGTCTGTTCAGGCAGAAGGCAGGCCTCTACTGATAAGTACAGGTGCCAACGCTAGATACTTGTTTGATAAATCTCCAACCATGAGCCTTTATGAAAATACGATAGGGTATATCGACTGGCTGGCGGTGCACCCGGAATACCTTATTCCCTATCAGTTAGAACCCAGACCGCAGCTTTCATTTAACCGGACATATGCCGCTCTGTCTTTCATGAGGTACGAGACCAAAATCCCCCTGCAAGGCTTTAACGGAAGAGTTATTCTTCTGATTCATGGCATCAAAAAAGCTAACACCATAGGGCTGGAAATCGGAACAGATTTTCACATAGAGGTTAACCCCCAAGTCTTTGGCAAAGAGCTTGGAGAGTTTTTTGCCAGTATCAATATCAAGGTTTCACAGATTGACTGCCTTGCCTGCATGGGTGACACGAACGCCCCACAGCTTGTTAAAGGCCTGACTTCAACAGGGATGACAAACTTCCGACTCAATGCCTGGAGGTATCACACCTATATACCAGTAGAAGAGGAAAAAGAAGATGAAGGTTTTTCCATTGGTAATGAGAGAGGCGAAATCATCGGCAAGGTGCCGCTAGATGATTTTTTCGTCCGGGGCATTATGCCTCAGGTGCCAAGGGGGATCAGCATAACTTATGACGTGGGAAAACCTAGGCCGGTTCCCATTCTTCCCGAAACACCAGCTTCGCGATGGGGCTGCTCCGTGCAGTAATCGACATCTGTCCTATTCTCCTGTACACGGCAATTTGAAACTGCCTTTATGACTGCCTTTCCCGTAAAGACCACCTGCCTTGCATATCTTATTATCTTGCTGCAAGCGTCAGCATGTTATGCCGGAAGATATATGTGGTCCTGGGGCGGCTGGTCTGTTCAGGCAGAAGGCAGGCCCCTGGTGATAAGCACAGGTGCCAGCGCTAGATACTTGTTTGATAAATCTCCAACCATGAGCCTTTATGAAAATACGATAGGGTATATCGACTGGCTGGCGGTGCACCCAGAATACCTTATTCCCTATCAGTTAGAACCCATACCGCAGTTGTCATTTAACCGGACATCTGCCGTTCTGTCTTTCATGAGGTACGAGACCGAGACTCCCCTGCAAGGCTTTAACGGAAGAGTTATTATTCTGAATCATGGAAGCCGGCAAGACAATAAGACGGTGCTGGAAATTGGAGATGGTTTAAAAATCAGGGTTAACATGCAAGAGTTTGGCAAAGAGCTCGGGGAGTTTTTTGCCAGTATCAATATCAAGGTTTCACAGATTGACTACCTTGGCTGCAAGGGTGACCTCAATGCCCAACACCTTATAGAAGGCCTGACATCAACGGGTGTGGCCGACTTCAAACTCAATACCTGGAAGTATGATATAAAACTCCATGGCTCCCGCAGACATAGACGTTTGCTTGTTAGGGACGAGAACAATGACGTTATCACTACTACGCCAGTAGAAGACTTTTTCGTCCGGGGCATTATGCCTCAGGTACCAGAGGGTATCAGCAGAACTTATGACGTGGGAAAACCTGAGCCGGTTCCCACTCTTCCTGCTGAAACTCCAGTTTCGCGATGGAAATGCTCCGTGAAATAATCGATAAAAACTGCACTATCCAGCCCTTCGCAGCAGGAATATGCCTATCAGCAAACAGGCAATAATCGGCAGACTGACCGCCATCAGTGGAGAGAAACCAAACACCAGGCTGGCCGGACCCATAAGATTCTGCAGAATCATAAAGACAATACCGGTAATAACACCGGTAAACAGCCTGAGTCCCATAGAAACAGTTCTCAGAGGGCCAAATACAAAGGACATACCAATAAGCACAAGGGCAAAGATAGCCGCCGGTTGCAGAACTTTCTTATACAGTGCCAGTTTGTATTCCCCGGACTCCAGCTCCTGCCTCTGCAGATAACCGATATACGTCGCCAGGCCAGAAATAGAGAGATCATCAGGCTTAACCACCACAACTTTCAGTAGAGTTGTCGTCAGGTCAGTCTCCCACTGCTTCACTCTCTCCTGTTGTGTTTCAACATGATTACCGAGATATGTACTGGTTTCCACATTCTCCATCATCCAGAAATCTCCCTGGCTGATGGCCCGGTCAGCATATACTGTTTCTTTTAAACGACGGTTCTCATCAAAGCGGTAAATATTAATGCCATACAGCACACCATTAGGTTCTACCGCATTGAAATACATATAGTCATTGCCTTCCCGGTGCCAGAGGCCTTCATTGGAGAACCTGCCATCTGCAGAGCGTGCAATCTTGCGCCCGGTCTGGGCCATCTGCTCTGCTATCGGAGAAATGTACTCGGTGAGCACGCCGCCAATCAACATCAGGACAATGGCAGGCTTCATAACAGCCCAGCCAATACGCATCAGGGATACACCCGCAGCCCGCATCACCACCAGCTCACTGTGATTGGCCAGGGAGCCCAGCCCCGCCAGACAGCCTATCAAAGCCGTAACCGGTATAATGTCATAAATCCGCCTGGGGGTTGTCAGCAGCATATACTGCAATACCTGAGGCAACTGATAATTGGCCCGCATGGCATCCAGCTGGGCCATAAAACCAAACAGCGAGTCCAGAAAGATAATCACAATCATCACCACCATCATGGCGGTGAATACGTTTATGCCAATATGGCGATCCAGCTTTTTCATCCCTGAACACCCTGACTGCTTTGGTGATTGGCCAGACCGACTTTTGCACTGCGGGCTTTCATCAGCATCTGCGGACCAAAGAACATGCCCAGGGCAATTGCCCCAAATACACCGTGGATAGCCCACAATCCAATGCCCGCCGGCAGTCTGCCATCTTCAATAGCGCCACGTCCGGCAATCAATAGGGAGATATAAAGAAGATAAAGAAGAATACCAGGAAGCAGCTTCATAAACCGCCCCTGCCTTGGATTAACCCGGGCTAAAGGCAGGGCCATAAGAATAATCACCGGCACTAGCAAAGGCAGGGAAATACGCCACTGCAGTTCGGCTTGAAGACGGGGATTATCACTGCCGACAATCGCGCTGGTTGGCAGAGTATTTTCCTTGGTCACAGTGCGCACTTCACTGTCCTGCATCTGTACACCATACACATCGTACTGCATCAGCTTCCCTTCCGGCTTGCCTGGGGCAAGGTCGTAACGATAGCCGTCATTCAAAAGCAGGTAGCGTTTACCGCTCTCAGGGTCCGGGTAAATGCGCCCGCTTTCCGCCAGGAAAATAGAAACCTGCCCCTGCACGTCACTGGCATCATGCTTGCCCCTGTCGGCGATAAACACTCTCTGCATTTTGGAACGGTCATCGGTCAGGGTTTCCGTATAGGTCACCCGGCTGCTCCCTTCCATGGACTGGAACCGCCCCGGAGTCAGCGTATCAAACTCCGTCATAGCGTCCTGAGTGTTAAAAATACGTTCTACATGGCCCGCCCCCCAGGGGCTGAGAACAAAACTGATGGCCGCCACAATCAGCATCACCCCGGCTGCGGGCACAGTGGTATAGGCCAGCAGCCGGTTTCGACTCATGCCGCAGGCTTCCAGCACCACCATTTCGCTATCCACATACATACGGCCATAGGCCAGGAGAATGGAAAGGAACAGGCCAAGGGGAAGAATAATCTCCAGAAAACCCGGCAGACTGTACCCCATAATTGCAAACAGAAACTCAGGCTTGAGTTCACCTGTGGCGGCCTGCTGGAGGTACCTGATAAACCGGCCACTGACAATAATCAGCAGCAAAATACCACTGATAGCCAGCCAGCCCTGGATCAGTTCCCGGGCGAGATAACGAAGAACGATCAAAACTGGAAATCCCGTCTGCTTATTTATCCCTCTGCCGATTGTGAAAAACCCTGACAGAAAGGCTGATAATCCATACAAACCTGTCGTAAACTCGGTAAGTATACCGTCTGGCATTGACACTACCGAAGTTGAGCCAGGCATCGTCGGCTCCGGCATTATCCCGCAGTGCATAACCTGCATAAACGGCTGCCGGAAAATTCCGCCGATAGTGAATCGGGCATTATCCATTAAAGCCCTGGATAACGCACCGGTTTTTGCCCCCTGTACAGGAGATAACATGGAAATCACAGCCAAGAGTGGCAGCGCCATCAAGCAGCAGACTCAATGCCTTGTTCTGTTTACTGACGCGGCCAAAGGAGCAACCGTTCTCACGGACGTTGACTCAGCCACTAATGGTCTTTTAAGTTCACTTTCAGAACGTGGCGATCTGAAACAGACCCCCGGCCAGGTGCTTATGGTGCCTGTGGTAACCGGCATCAAAGCCGAGCGGGTACTGCTGGCAGCCATAGGCAAAGACAGGCTGAACGCGGCGGCAGCCGGAAAAATCTTCTCAGCCATAGCCGATGCCCTGAGCAAAGCCCATATCAAGGATGCCATTGTCGCTTTCGACGACCTGACCGTTGAAGACCGTGACACCGGCTGGCTGCTGCGCCAGCTGACCTGCGCCATTGCCGGTGCTGGTTACAACTTTGATGAGTTCAAAAGCAAAAAGCAGGATGACAAAACCACCAGGCTGGAAAAAGTCACCCTGCTCCAGGCGGATCGCAAGGCCCTGGATGCCCATAAACAGGCCACTGCAGAAGGTCTGGCCATCGCCGAAGGTATGGCCCTGGCCCGTGATCTGGGCAACCGCCCCGGCAATATCTGCACGCCAGAATATCTGACAGAGCAGGCCAAACTGCTGGCCAAGGGTATCGCCAGCCTGACCGTGAAAGCTCAGAGCGAGAAAGAGATGGAAAAAATGGGTATGCACTCATTCCTCTCCGTCTCTAAAGGCTCTGCACAGGAAGGCCAGCTGATTGAGATGGAATACAGCGGCGGCAAAAAAGGCGACAAACCCATCGTACTCCTGGGCAAAGGCATTACCTTTGATACCGGTGGCATCAGCCTTAAACCCGGCGCAGCCATGGATGAAATGAAATACGACATGTGTGGTGCGGCTTCTGTATTTGGTGCCATGAAAGCTATTGTCGAACTGAAGCTGCCCATTAATGTTATCGGTCTGATTGCTGCTGCGGAAAATATGCCCGCAGGCCATGCCAGCAAGCCGGGGGATATTGTCACTTCCATGTCTGGCCAGACCATTGAAATCCTGAACACCGACGCGGAAGGTCGCCTGGTTCTGTGCGATGCCCTGACCTATGCCGAACGTTTCAAGCCAAAAGCGGTGGTTGATATCGCAACTCTTACAGGTGCCTGTATTATGGCTCTGGGCCATACCATCAGTGGCTTGATGAGTAATAATGATGAACTGGCCGATGAACTGGCCGCAGCTGGCAATCTCGCCGGAGATAAAGCCTGGCGTCTGCCTTTAGACGACAGCTACCAGAAACAGCTGGACAGCAACTTCGCGGATATGGCCAATATAGGCGGTCGCCCGGCGGGTACAATCACCGCTGGCTGCTTCCTGTCACGTTTTGCCAAGGAGTTCCCCTGGGCCCATATTGATATTGCCGGTACAGCCTGGAAGAGTGGTGGAGATAAAGGTGCCACCGGTCGACCGGTGCCTTTGCTGGTGCAGTATATTCTTAACCAGTTGTAAACAGTTTGCTTGACCTGCGACATCCGCCGGCTATCTGATAGCCGGCGACTTCCTTTTCCAGAAATAAAACTCATGTTCATTTGTTCAGTACTTTCCGGGAAGAAGTAACACTCACGATGAACGGATCATCAATAGGAGGAAAAATCCCAGATTCCGGCAATACTCAATACAGTTTCTTTACCTTGGAAATAGCGCAGTGAATCATCACACTCACACGATTAATGAGCTGTTTCAGCAGCTGGGTTTGCCCAGCGATGACAGAGATATTCGGCAGTTTGTTACACAGCACCAGTTAAAAGACAAGTGCCAGCATCTTGAACATGCTGACTTCTGGACGCCGAGCCAAGCGGGTTTTATCAAAGAGAGCTGGAATGATGATTCGGAATGGTGTTTAACCATTGACGACCTGAATACCCGCTTAAGGCCTGAATAGCGATACCCTGGGTATCTACTCCCTGAGTCACCACCCGGGCTTATCATGCAACATGCGCCCTCTATTCTTCGAGGTTCTGTATCTTTCTGGCGAAATAGAGACAACAAAGGCTTGTCCAGGCAAAACCACCGAAAAATGTTATCCCTCCCCACAGGGCACCGGCGACTTCCAGACTCTGCCTTCTGGCATCCGGAGAAACACCACTTCCATCGGATAATTCTCCCATTCCAGCAAAATAAGCGGCAAACGCCACCGCTCCTGCGACAAAACTGACAAGTAGACCGATACCTGGGCAGGTCAGGGCTTTGCAAAGCCTGGTTCTCAAACCTGGTCCTTCAAAAAAGTCAGGTCTAGCCAGCCGAACCATCTGAGAACCACACTCACATCCCAAGGTAACCGTTCGCCCAAAGCAACCCTGAGAGTAACGGTCGTACATACCAGCAACACACGATAACGGTGCCTGATGACCGCCATCTGGAATCGCTCCCGTACCCGTTGTAGAAAATGCCATATCTCACTTCCGAATATTGTATAACGTCAGGAATAACGACCGATACGGAGCTTTATTGTTCCTGAATTGTTAGTAGTACTGATTACCGTTGTCAGCCATAAACCACAGTCCCGTACGCCTCACCTGGGAAACACTATATAATGCGGTTTCATAGCTCCTGCGACGGAAATGTCATGACCCAACAGGTAAGTTTTTATATTCTTCAGGAAGACGCAATTGAGGCAAGGGCCGGATTTGCCTGTCGTCTGGCGGACAAAGCCTGGCGCAACGGAGTAAAAACCCATATTCATACCGCCAACAAAGAAGATGCCAAAGCTCTGGATGCCCTGCTGTGGTCATTCCGGGATGAGAGTTTTCTGCCCCATGCCCTGCTGACAGAGAAAAACACCGGGGAAGAACCTGTTACCGTCGGCTGTTCCGCTGCCCTTCTGTCCGAGTGTACTGGGCTGCTGATTAATCTCGGGGATGAGATTCCCGAACACCTTGATTCGTTCTCCCGCATAGCCGAAGTGGTTGTGCAGGAAGAGAGCATTCTTGCTCTGGCGCGCAGCCGGTTTCGCCAATATCGTGAACGGGGACTCGACCCACAACATCAGAAAGTCGGAAGACCCGCATGACATCACAGAGCAATCAGGCAGATCAGTTACTTGATGAGTTGGAAAACCTTCGCCAGCTGCTCAGGCAGAACGAAAGGTACCAAAGTGCTACCCCTGGAACGGGCCTGTTTTCTGATGAAAGGCTATCTGACGAGCTGGCGGCTGAGGAACTGGAACTGGAACTGGATAACAACCTGATTCAGGTGGGGAAGATACCAGTTCTCAACCAGAGCGACGAGGAAGAAATTCCCGTTCTCGATGATATGATTCAATTTGATGATCAACACAGGACGCAAAAAGCCGGCCCCTTTATATCCTCACTAAACGAAGAAACTCTCAATCAATTAATTGATGAGCTGGTGGCCCAGTACCTCCCAAAACTGGAAGAAAAACTGAGAAAGCGTCTGTTAGAAGAACTCAGTTACGATCTGTAGCTGCAACCTGTAAAAGCCTGCCAGTGAACCTTTTCCGCGCCTGTAACTCCAACATATGATATTGAAACAGGACGCCATAGACATGAAGGCATTATACGGATATCCAATCAGGAGTAGCATATCCACTGCAGGTCGGGCAGGTCTGTTATCCCAGGGTCTGAATCAGCTTACGGCTGCAGGAAAGTCTGCGGCTAACAACCTCTATCACCTGTTCTGTAAGCCTGTACGGACCAGGACCTATATGTCATACCCCCTGATCTGCTGCCAGAATTATGGCTTTGCAGAAAAATACCGGACTCCCATTACCAATCGGACCATTTTGACATTAACCGGAGCATCCATATCAGGAATCCTGACATCCTTTTTCGCTCTCAGCTGCAGAACCGGATCAACAGTCCTTAGCTTTAATAATTCAAGAGCCCTGATCGTCACCGGTGGTTCTCTTCTTCTTTCACTCTTTGTTGGGGGGCGAATTGGCCATCAGGCTGGTAAAGCTGCCGATAAACTTCAGGCTACTCTGCCATCAACAATTATACGTCCGGGCTTCTTCCACAAATATCGCTGGTCCATAGCGCTTACCGCCCTTGGCCTTGTCTCCGGCCCATTTCTTATGATGATGACAACACCCGGTATCGCAGGTGTCGCACTGTTTCAACGCAATGTACTTATCCTTACAACAGCTAACTCTCTTTTACAGGGTCTTTTAGGTTTTACAGCCGCCCATCTTGAAAGAAGGGCACAAAACATCGGTTCAGCTGTCCGAAAACGACACCAGTTAAAACTATAACGATTTTAATGAAACACCATCATTAAAAACTGGGATTTAAACTATCTTGAAAGACCGGATGAACAGAGTATGACACAGTCCGGGAATACAGCAGCCGGGTTGATGCACCAGCCCTGCCAATGTAGCCCCCCCAGCTGCCTTTTACGGCATATAACCCTCGGGGATCAGTCATGAAAACTGCCCGCTTATTCTTTTCTATTACAACCTTCCTGTACTGCCTTTTCACGATTTTGCCTGCATCTTCGGACTACACCTACCTGGCTGATGAGATAGACAACATGCTGGCTGAAGGCAAACGTGTTGCTATTCTCATCACGGATTTTGGTGAACAGAAACTCCAGCAATACCCGGAACAGCTGGTTGTAAAAATCACACAGGACTATACCCAGCTGCTTCTCCGTTACAGGGCCGTTAAAGACGTTATTTTTATTGGCGTAACAGGTACTGACGCGGGGAATGACATGCCTGTAAACAGTCTTTACCGGGAACTGAAAAATGAATACTACGAAAAATACGTTGCCTTCAGCGAACACCTGGAGCCAGTGACCGAAGACGAGTTTGATGAATTTGTTGTATTGCAAAGCTACGATGAGGTTAAACGGTTTGTATCAGGCAATATGGTCGACCTATTAAAGGCCAAAGACATTTCTACGGTCGTTCCTACAGGAACGTCTGAAAATGAGGTGATTGCAGAGGCGGCAGAGAATGTCCTTGAAAGTGGCCGCAGGGTTCTTGTAGACCCTGAGATGATCCTGCATGATGATAACGACCCCTATATCAGATATCTCCCCGGCAATGATAAAACAAACAGGGATGCCGTAAAGGCCGTAACAAAACAGCGCTGGAAAAGTATCCAGGACAAGTATCCTGACAACATTGATTTTCTTCCTGGCCCCCCTGCGGCCACCTGTAGATTTCTTTGAACCAGGCACCTTACTGAAACCTGGATATAAAAATGTATTTATTAAAACCAACCAGTAACCTGACCGGTTTTATTGCTTAAAAAGGCATCAATATTCGATTACTTATGCCTGGGCACTTATGCTCCTATACTTCAGTTGCGGGAACTGCTTCCTCATTAATCGCACGACAGAGTGTATGTTCTAGACTGTCCCAGTCCAAAGGTTCACTGTTAATAACCTCAATCCGGCTGTGTTCACAGTCATCCAGCTCCAGGATACTGACAACACCATTTTGCGCATTAAACGCCCGTACTCCCTGTTCAGTATGCACGACAGCTTTCAAACGTTCAGCATCAACACAGTTAAACAGCTGGAACAATTTATCAAAGTGAAATTCCAGGGATTCATGGAACAGCCAGCCACAACTGACACGGCCCTGACCTTTATTTTCCCTGCGAATAAAGTCCTGTCCCTCTGGCAAAACCAGGGGAGCGTCCGATGCTTTATTAGCATGGTGATGGTGAGCATCAGCATTCACCGCCTGATAATGCTGCTGCCGGGGCAGATCAAGCCAGGCCGGATCAAGTTTCCCCTGGCTGACCCAGCCAAAGGTTTTACGCTTATCCTGAACGGCACAGTACTCTTCAAACAGCTCCCGCTCTTTTTCTCCGCAGATATCTGTTTTATTTGCCACCAAAACATCAGACAAAGCCACCTGATCCCGGAAATTATCATTTTCCAGATAGCGCTGATCCGTCAGGTTTCCTGGGTCCAGCAGACAGATACTGGCCCGTAAATCCAGAATATCCCGGTAATGTTCTCCGGTCAGGGTGTTCAGGATCTGTTCCGGGTGACCAAGGCCGGTGGGTTCAATAAGAATACGATCGGGCCTGCTGCGGGCAATCAGCATATTCAGAGCAATCTGCATGGGCAAACCCGCCACACAGCACATACATCCACCGGACACTTCACGCACCACAGCGCCTTTGCCAGACAGCATGGCCCCGTCTATACCAATTTCCCCAAACTCATTGACCAGTACGCCCCAGGTCTCTTGCTCAGGCTTATTGGCCAGAAGGTGGAGTATTGCGGTGGTTTTGCCTGCACCAAGGAAACCGGTAATGATATTTGCCGATATAGACTTGTTCATAGGTACAGCATCCGAAAAATGTTATACAGTAATATTTCTTCGGCACGAGTGAAGCACCTGCTGCACATTAAATCTCGTTTTCACTGTGTACATCGGCAAACAACTCACCATCGTCGTTTTCTGAAACAGCAACAGTAATCGGCTGACAGCAGACCTGGCAGTCTTCAATGTAAGAATCCCCTGTATCCTCACTGTTCAGCAACAGTTCAATGCGCTCGCCACAGTAAGGACAGGATATCAGCGCTGACGTGAGCTCATTCATATTCACCCTCTATACAGACTCTCTATACCAACCTATGCAGACTCCCCACTTTCTGCAGGCTCTCTACTGCAGAGTTTCCACTCAGGCTTTTTATACCAGGACCTGTTGAAAAACAGATACTGTGAGGGTACTGCTCAACAGAACGAATATAATCTGTTCGCCAGCATAGTCTACGATATATGGTCTGTTCCATATCGTTTTCTACGCTTTACACATGATCTCATGAGAATTCAGCCTTTTCTTTTCTGTTCTGTACTGCTGATGTTTTTTTCCTGCAGCGTGCTGTCGGGGTTTCCCGAAACAATTACCCATATCGACAGGCTGCTGGCACAGGGGAAAGAAGTGACCATTCTGTTTGTTGATGTGAACAACTCCTTTCTCTCCCGCAGTATCCTTGCAGGGCGTCTGCTGACGGCTCAGGAACGGATTGCTCTCAAGTATCGTGATGACTACCGTGTGCATTTTATTGATGTTCAGTATCAGTCCAGAGATGAAGGAAGCACCCTTGAGTCCCTGCGGGCAATAACGAATGCGAAAGCCAGGGCCATGTTTGATGGCAAGCTGGTAGGTACCAGGGAGGAAGATGATTTCTTCATTGTCGACTTTTTAAACCACGCAGAATTTGTCGACTGGGTGAATAATAATCTGGCTGACGCGATTAAGGCCTATGCCTCAAACGATGTTATGCTCTTTGGTTCGACGGACCAGCACGATGTAAACGATATCATTGATGAACTGATTAATTCGGGCAAACAGATTCATGTTGACCCGGAACTCACACTGATAAATCCAACAACAGAAGAACGTGCATTTGAAGAAGACATCTACAGCATAGAGGATTATGAGGCATGGGTTATTGTTTCTGAACACAATAAAAGGCAATACTGGGAAGGGATGGCTGCAGAGGAAAGTCAAGTGCATGTCATCAGTCAATCATCGTCGGCAACATGCAATATCCTTTAAGCCTGGATATTTCACCAAAGTAAAGCCACCTTCTAAAGAAGGTGACATTGCAGGAGCCCTTTCATAGTAGTCCCTTGTAATAGCCCCTTGTAATAACCCCTTGCTCAGTATTCCATTCCTTCCCACAGCCCTCCACTGTCTTGACATTAGGAGACAGCATACTAAGTTCAGATTTCTTCAGCTTCATCTCACTTTGAGGTATGGGCATGCACTTCTTCAGAGAGCTTACGGTATGCAGCATGGTAGCCTTCTGCTGTACTGTGGCAGCAGATTTTGTGGAGGACGGCATGGGTTATCATGTCATTCCCAACTCCTCAGATACTATAAGCAACGCTGAAGGCTGCATAAAGGATGGTGATGAAATTCCAAACGATAACTGCAGCTATTGCTGCCAGGATAGATGCTGCTGCGGAAACTGCATGGTGCTGTTCAATCCCCGGAATGGGCAAAAAACTGGAGCCGTCTGCGAACCGCAGTAATGGTAAAGACCTCACGCTATGAGCTGTTACTGCTGACTGGTACAGGTCCAGGTGCAGCGCTCTTTCTTCAATACCATTTTCTGTTGCCCGCCATCACCTATCTATGTAGCTCTGCAAGGCCTGAGCGCTCTTATTCTTGGAAGCAGAGCTGACGCTCTCAAGTGAAAGCCCCTAAAAGCCTTCCTACTGCAGCCATCAGCTATTCGTACTCATGCCTATCACAGGTATACTTGCTGGTTTATATTCCCGCCCCCATCAGATTGAAGCTGCATTATGGAAAAGACTTACAATCCGAGTGCTATTGAGAGCACCTGGTACAAAACCTGGGAAGAGAAGGGTTATTTCGCCCCGTCTGGCTCAGGCACCCCTTACAGCATCATGCTTCCGCCGCCGAACGTCACCGGCAGCCTACATATGGGGCATGCTTTCCAGCAGTCAATTATGGATGCCCTGATCCGCTACAAGCGCATGAAAGGCAACAACACCCTGTGGCAGGTGGGTACCGACCACGCCGGTATCGCCACACAAATGGTCGTTGAGCGCAAGGTGATGGTCGAGGAAGGCAAGACCCGCCACGACTACGGTCGGGACGCCTTTACCGACAAAATCTGGGAGTGGAAGGCCGAATCCGGCGGCAACATCACTCGCCAGATGCGTCGTCTGGGCGACTCTGCTGACTGGGACAGCGAACGCTTCACCATGGACGATGGCTTCTACAAAGCCGTACAGGAAGTCTTTATCCGCTTGTACGAAGACGACCTGATCTACCGCGGTAAGCGTCTGGTGAACTGGGACCCGAAGCTGCACACAGCTATCTCCGATCTGGAAGTGGAGAACAAGGAAAAGCAGGGCCATATGTGGCATCTGCGATACCCCCTGGCGGATGGGGCCAAGACCGGCGAAGGTAAAGATTACATCGTTGTCGCCACCACCCGTCCGGAAACCATGCTCGGTGATACTGGCGTGGCCGTAAACCCGGAAGATCCACGTTACAAAGACCTGATCGGCAAGGACATCGTTCTGCCCCTGGTGGGCCGCCGTATTCCCATTGTTGGCGACGAGCACGCCGATATGGAAAAGGGTACCGGCTGTGTGAAGATTACCCCGGCCCACGACTTTAACGATAATGAAGTCGGCAAGCGCTGCAGTCTGCCCATGGTCAATATCATGACCCTGAACGGCGACATCCGAGAACAGGCCGAAGCCTTCAATATTGACGGCTCCTTAAACAGCGATGTCGATACCGCCATTCCGGAACAGTTCCGGGGTCTGGAACGTTTCGCCGCCCGTAAGGCCATTGTTGCTGCCTTTGAAGAAGCCGGCCTGCTGGAAAAGATCGACGACCACTCCCTGATGGTGCCCTACGGTGACCGTTCCGGCGTGGTTATCGAACCCCTGCTGACCGACCAGTGGTTTGTGAAAACCGCGCCCCTGGCTGAGCCTGCCATCAAAGCTGTTGAGAACGGCGATATCCAGTTTGTTCCCAGGCAGTACGAGAACATGTACTTCTCCTGGATGCGTGATATTCAGGACTGGTGTATTTCCCGCCAGCTGTGGTGGGGCCACCGCATTCCCGCCTGGTACGACAACAACGGCAATGTCTACGTGGCCCGCAGCGAAGCAGAAGTCCGTGAAAAGAACGGCCTGGCCGCTGACGTGGAACTGCGTCAGGACGATGATGTTCTGGACACCTGGTTCTCCTCCGGCCTGTGGACCTTTGGTACTCAGGGCTGGCCGGAAAATACCGACCGCCTGCAGACCTTCCACCCCTCTGATGTACTGGTGACCGGCTTTGACATCATTTTCTTCTGGGTTGCCCGAATGATTATGATGACCATGCACTTTATGAAAGACGACACTGATCCTAAAAATCCGGGCAAGCCCCAAGTGCCGTTCAAACATGTGTACGTCACTGGTCTGATTCGGGACGAGAACGGCGACAAGATGTCCAAGTCCAAGGGCAACGTCCTTGATCCCCTGGATATGATTGACGGTATCGACCTGGAATCCCTGGTGCAGAAGCGCTGCGGCAATATGATGCAGCCCAAGCTGGCCCAGAAGATCGAAAAGCGTACCCGCAAAACCTTTGCCGAGGGCATTGCTCCCCACGGCACCGACGCCCTGCGCTACACCCTCTACTCACTGGCTTCTACCGGCCGTGATATCAACTGGGATATGAAGCGCCTGGAAGGTTACCGGAACTTCTGTAACAAGATCTGGAATGCTGCTAACTATGTTCTGATGAACACTGAAGGCCAGGATTGTGGGCAGAATGGTGACGTACAGGGAGGTACTCATGCCGCGGGAGACAGGATGTCGGGAGCGGCGGAAGAGATTGAACTGACCCTGGCGGATAAGTGGATTATCTCCAGGCTGCAGCGGGTTGAGGCTCAGGTTACCAAAAATATCGATGACTTCCGTCTCGACCATGCTTCCCAGAACCTGTACGACTTTATCTGGAACGAGTACTGCGCCTGGTATCTGGAATTGTCCAAGCCGGTGCTTTGGGATGAAACAGCACCGGAGGCCCGCAAGCGCGGCACCCGTCGTACGCTCGTCCGTGTACTGGAAGCCATTATGCGAATTGCCCACCCGTTTATGCCTTATATCACCGAGGAAATCTGGCAGCAACTCAAGCCTCTGGCCTTCTCGTCTAAAGAACCACAGGGCGACACCATTATGACCGCCGCCTACCCGGTAGCCGATGAGAGCAAGATCGACGCCCAGGCTGAGGAAGATATCGAATGGTTGAAAGGCTTTATCACCGGCATCCGGAATATCCGTGCCGAAATGAATATCGGCCCCAGCAAGCCTCTGGACGTAATTCTGCGTAATACCTCTGCAGAAGACCTGCGTCGTCTGGAAGACAACAGCGGCTTCCTGACTTCCCTGGCCAAACTGTCCGACCTCAAGGCCCTGAAAGACGGTGAAGAAGCGCCCATGTCCGCCACCCAGCTGGTTGGCGAGATGGAAGTTCTGGTGCCTATGACCGGCCTGATCGACAAGGATAAGGAGATCGCCCGCCTGAACCGCGAAGTGGAAAAGCTGAGCAAAGAAGTGACCCGCTTTGAAAGCAAGCTCTCCAACGAGAAATTTGTCGGCAAGGCACCGGCGGCGGTTATTGAGAAGGAAAAGGCCAAGCTGGAAGAGGTCCGTATCGCTCTTAACAAGATGGAAGAGCAACTGACAGCAATTAAAATGCTGTAAAAGCGCCTTAACTGCACTTCAAATAACGGCTCCTGATGGAGCCGTTATTTTTTCCTGGAATAAGCAACCTGAATCGCAGTCACCCTGCAAGGGGTAAGGGGTATCAGGGCTGGTTGTCTTATTCTTTTCTCTCTGAATCAGAAAACAACCGGCAGTGTACAACTATAAAAATACTCGTGATAAAGAGCGTGGTGCTTTTTCCTGACAGGAGTGCAGCACTTCATCGCACCGGTAGCAGCAGGATTGGTATAGCAATTATGATAATCTATTCTCAAACTCCCTGTAGCACTACTGCCCGGTACTGGCGTCAGGGAAAGACCTGCTTTTGAATTATCTTTGCTGAAATAATAATTCAACTGATACTGGCCGGACTCTCCTGCCACTGACACCGCATAAAAGCCATGGGGAGAATGTTCCCTGCTATGCACTTCCCCTACCTGACGAGGAGCCATCTGCGCTGCCGGAATCTGAACCGGATGATTGGTTAGATAACAGTTATTATTTTTACTGCCATCGTGGGGCACGCTGCACCCGGAGACGGTCAGCATCATGCCCGTTTGATTCTGCAGACTGATCACCGCTTTATACTTATCGTCATAAGCGGCACAGGCCAGCCCGGAAGAAGCGGCGACTAATACCAAAAAGCTGGTACGGGGCAGAGACAGTTTCATAACCAACTCATTCACAAATAAGCCGTAGGAATGATGAAAATAGTCACTTTTTTCCCAATCACAAGCTAACTTAACCTTCCCAGCCTTCTGCTACTCTCCTGCTTTCAGTTATGCTATTTAAGCTGTATTTACAATTACGTCCCCTGTCTTTTATGACATTACGTTTTTACAATATTACGTTGTATCGGAGTTTTTTATGAAATCAGCCCTGATATTGGCTTCAGCACTGTTTTTCAGCTTTGCTCTTCATGCCACTCCGCCCACAGAGCTGAATGGCGTCAAGCTTGCCCCGACAATTACTCTGGAAGGCAAAACCCTGCAATTGAACGGTGCTGGTATACGTACCAAGTTTTTTTTCAAAGTCTACGTTGCCTCCCTGTATGTGGAAAATAAAACCAATAACGCTGAGACTGTTCTTTCAGGTGAAGATCATGTCGCCATACGCCTGAATATCACTTCCTCCCTGGTGACTTCCGAGAAAATGATCACCACTGTTGAGGACGGCTTTGAAAAGGCAACCCATGGCCATGTCGCGCCTCTGCAGAAACGTATCGACAAACTAATGGCTATTTTCTCCAAAGAGAAAATCAAGGATGGCGATCAATTCACACTGCTCGGCACAATCAGTGCAGGCGTCACCGTTTATAAAAACGGAAAGGAAGCTACAAAGGTGGAAGGTGAAGACTTCCGCAAAGCCCTGTTTGCCATCTGGCTTGGGGATGACCCGGTTGACCCCGACCTGAAAGAAGCCCTCCTGGGAGGCTAATGACTTTACTATCTGACTTTCCTTTCGATCAGCAGTTTTCAGGCCAGCACTTCCCGGTAATTCTCTCGTTTTATCGGGTGGCTGACCTTAGTATTAAGGAAGTTCTCCCCTTCCAGACTGCGCAGCCACTCCTCGATATGCTCTTTCTCATGGTCAGCAACCTGCTCCCAGGCATTTAATGATCGTTGAACCATCCACTGCAGGTAACTGGTTTCCAGTCTGGAACCCTGCTCTTCACCAATAACAAACTGACTTTTGCCAACAGCACGGGATACGTGTTTAGTACCGGGATGCTGTTCTATATATCTGTTCACGCCCCTAATAACAGAGCGGCAGAATTCAAACTGTTCAGCAAAAATGGCTTTTAACAGGGGTTCAAGGGTTTCGGGAACCCTGTCATCTGCCAGATATTCGCCCTTATCCGGCAGAGGCGACTGAAGCCGCTCAAACCAGGCGACAATTGCCGGGAAGTCATCAAACAGTGTTTTTGTACCAGGATCACGATAAAGGTGTGCCCATAACGGCCCGTAGATGGAGAAATCACCAATACAGGGCTTGCTGCCAAGCAGAAACAAATGCTTTTCAAAATGCTGATTGAGAATACTCAGCAATCGTAGTGTATAACGTTCAATACCCTCTTTTACCTTTCCCTGAATGCCGAAAAGAGGAAGATAACGGCGCATATTATCTGCCACTTTGTGTCCGATTTTTCGCTGGATAAATTTCGGTCCCAGTGGCCAACCATTGCGCCCGAACTCCTCAATGGCAAAACTGGCATTTTCCGGAACATTCCATCGGTAATGCAGCGCCGCCAGGGTCAGCCACTCATCACCATGGAGCTCCAGAAGATTCGCCACAATAAACTGCCGGGAAGTATGGGGATAAACCGGATTGTCCGGATACAGGGTTTCAAAGTGGTCAATAATCTCGCTGGAATCCTGCCACCACTGGGCATCCGGTGTTTGCACCACCGGCATCACCATACGACCAACCCTGTTTTTAATAGTGGTCACCATAGTCAGAAAATTAGGAGCCTTCTCCTGAAACGGTATCCCTTTATAGGCCAGGTATGTCGCTA
This sequence comes from Parendozoicomonas sp. 209JJ7-1, assembly GCF_058147085.1. Lineage (NCBI taxonomy): Bacteria > Pseudomonadati > Pseudomonadota > Gammaproteobacteria > Oceanospirillales > Endozoicomonadaceae > Parendozoicomonas > Parendozoicomonas sp. 209JJ7-1. The sequence goes on from NZ_JBYVJU010000008.1 coordinate 50,511, forward strand.
CCTTCTGGGTGTAGGGTGAGACTTTCCATCCATAGAGCACATAGGCATCAGACATACTGTTTTCCTTTCAGAGCTGTGCCCTTAAGGTGGCAAACTCTTTACGCCTCAACAATGGCAAAAGCACTCATTCATACCCACTTTCCCCAACTTAGGGTATATTTCCTGCCCATTTTCATCGTAACAGACCCTTATCTATGCTCAGCTACCGTCACGGATTCCATGCCGGCAACCATGCTGATGTTCTCAAGCACCTGGTGCAGTCTCTGATAATTGAGTACCTGACCCGCAAGGATAACCCCCTGTGCTATATCGACACCCATTCCGCCACCGGAGGTTACTCCCTTAGCGATGCTTTTGCGGAAAAAACAGCGGAGTGGCAAGAAGGCATCGGTCTGCTCTGGGACGAAAAGAATCTTCCCGCAGAGCTGGAAGAGTATTTATCCCCTGTCAGAGCATTTAATTCCGGTGATAAGCTGAAGCTCTATCCCGGTTCCCCGACCATTGCCGCAGAACTGCTGCGTCCCAGGGACCGCCTTCAACTCTTTGAACTTCATCCGGCCGACAGCCGGGAACTGACCAGAAACTTTGCTGAAGATCGCCGGGTAAAAGTCACCCGGGGAAATGGCTTTGCCGGCCTGAAAGCCCTGCTGCCTCCTGTAGAGCGCCGGGCACTGGTGCTGATTGATCCACCCTACGAAGTAAAAGACGACTACAACACGGTTATCAAGGCACTGAAAGAAGCCATGCAGCGTTTTGCCAGCGGAGTCTATGCAGTCTGGTATCCCCAGCTGGACAGCGAACATTCCCGGATGTTCCCCCGCCGGCTGGTGAGCTGTGGCGCTGAACGCTGGCTTCATGTGACCCTGCAGGTTCGCGGCAAACAGACCGGCGGCATGTACGGCAGTGGTATGTTTGTGATCAACCCACCCTGGCTGCTGGTACAACAGCTAAAAAACAGCCTGCCTGCGGTGGTTGAAAAGCTGAGACAAAACCCGGATGCCGGGTTTACCCTGAAAACCAAAGGGCTGGATTAAATTTTACAGGCATTTTGAGTCATAAGGTGATCTCCAGTTTTTTACAATTGCCTTGCTGAGAGTGCTTTATTTAAGACCAGTTCTTACGACAAAACCAGGCAGAGTAACCAGACCGGTTATTCTGCCGCTTCGCTACCCTCCAGAGCCTGCAGTCTCTTCATGCAGCACGAATCAGAGTCTGAAAGAAGAATAAAATTCTAAAATATGGAGCTAGAGTGGGTAAATACATTAATGGAGACTTATCCTCAACATAACTTCGCGAGAACTTCTCTTCCGGATAAAACTCATTATCACTGATACTTTCTTTCAGGAGATGTGAAATGAAACATCTATATGTATATGCAAAAACGACTTTATATCTTCATAGTTTTCTATTGGCATTGCTCTGCCTGTGTATAACTCAATCGCCGGTTTTACAGGCAGAGGAAAAATACTTCCAGATATGGGAGACGGACGGGGATCATTTCGAGTCAAAAAAAACAAGTGGGGGTTCAGTAGAGACTAAACTCATAGACGGAAACATTATTGAGCAAAAAATCAAAAGTGATCTTGCTATCTCTGCCACTGCCTCTGCCACTCCCACCCTCCTCAAGATAGGTGCAAGCCTGGAACCAAATCTTGCTGAAGTAAACTTTTCCGGCAATAAAATTCCTAATGTTCTGCTATTGGAGCAGTTTCTTGCGTCCCAACCTCGCCGAAATGCCATTTTCCAGCGGATGAAACTAAAACCAATTGTATTTTTGAATATTCCTGCCATCAGTACCAGAGGGAAGCAAACCCATATACAACCGATTGTTCAGATTGTTGGCATGGAAGGACGGGCAAACAGGGTTACATTACTGGCCAGCACTCTGGCCTGCAATAATTGCAGCTGTGAACAGTGCCCTGAAAAGAACGAAAGCATAATGCAATATTGTGCAGAATGCCCCTGCTGTGCACAGTCCGGCTGTACACAGCAGGGTGGATGTATTGGTAATAAAAAAGCAGTCATCCTGATAACGCTGTCTGATTCCAACGATAAGGTTGCCCTCGTTCACGTTCGCCATGACGCAGGTATTTCAACAGTCGTTCTGTCCGACAGTCCATTTCAGGCACCAGAAGAAGTTCCCGAGAATATAGCGGATATCGCTGCCTTCTTTAAATCATTGGATATGACAAAAATAGAAGCTGCAACCTTCACTCTGCTTCAGCTCAACATTGCGTTTCCACCCTCTTCTGTGGGTTCCAAGAAAGAGTTTCAGGCTTTGCCTCCGCCCGTTCCAACAAAGAGAAAAACAAGAAGCAGCTTTACATAAGCACTTACATAAGCAAACGGGGCTGAACCTGTTGGCTGGCCCCGCCATTTTTTTACCTTGGAAAAGGCGAATTTGCGCTCGAATATTATACTCACCCGTGAGTGATGATCCCCCAGGTACCCAGACACCGGGGGCGGGAAATCATTCACCATTCGTCTTCCTGTCCAAAGACTTCTCAAGGCCCAGCTGCTGACGGGCTTTATGTCGGCGCATAGCCCGAACCTTACCAGCTACTTGTAATAATGGCCGATCCCGCTTCCAGAGGGCCTGCTCAGAAGGAGTGGGAATCTTCTCGACAAGCTCATCAAGGAGCGTTTCGAAATAGCCTTTTACTCCTGCCAGAGTAAGATCTCCCTGAAAACGATCTCCCCCGGCAAGACAGCCATCCAGGGAATAAAACAGTGCCAGTGCTTTTTCCACCAGCCCTGCCTCACCAAGTTCAAAGGCTTTATGGGCCATCCTGCCCAGCACCGCACCCTGAACATGGATATCTTCCACGAACCGGAATGGACGCATATAATCCAGATAACCATCCCCTGGTAAAATAGCAGAGTCGAAAACAGTAACTCTCTCCATAGACATACGGTCATGGGACAGCTCAGGAACAAAGGACAGACTCGGACACGCCGCAAAGGTCACTCCGGAAGAGGCCACCGGAACGCGCACTATCTTCAACACCGGACGTCCTTCCCCATCTTCACCGGTTTTGGCCACTACCAGGACTTCATCAGCGCAGGAGCCACAGGAGATATAAGTTTTTGTGCCATTCAGACACCAATCGCCGCCGTTCTCAATCAGGCGCGTTTCGATATTTCGGGGGTGATTTCCATTTTCCTCCGTAATCCCCAAAGCCAGAATCTCTTCCTTATCAGCCAAATCAGGTACCAGATAACGAATGCTCCACTGATACCCACCGGTAAATGCCCAGGCCATACGATCCGCCCTGCAACCATCAGCAAACGCCTGTTCAAGGGTTGATCCCTGCGGCAGCCAGCTTTTGCTCCAGCGTTCCTTCCATTGGTTAATATCTGAACAGTTCTCTGTTTTTTTCAACAGGATCGTGGCTAAATTTTTCATAACTATTCTCACAAGCCATTCTCACAAGCCATTCTCACCAGCCGTTTTGCAAGATCCGTACTCCGGCCCCAATGTAGCAGAGAGTCACAGCACAAAAACAGACAAAAATCAGCGAAAAACGGACCATCGTCATATATTGGTCATACCTCCGTCACATCACCGTAAAGGCACCTTCATAACCTGTGATCATAAAAATTCATGTTCAGGTAATCAGTTATGGCACCGGCCAAGAGCAGGACGTCAATCTCAGCAAATGCTTCGGGGTCAACAGAATCCGGTCTTAGCGTCGGCTTCGCCAGTACCGGGCAGGATATGGATGATATATTCCGCCTGCGTCACGAAGTGTTTTCCAGCACATTCAATGGCGAGTTCGACAGCTCCGCCCTTGATACCGACATGTTTGACGCACACTGCAAGCACCTGATTCTGCGGGATAACAGCACTGGTGAAGCCATTGCCACCACCCGCCTGTTGAGCGATGAAGCTGCCGGTCTCATCGGCCATTTTTACAGCCAGAGCGAATTCTTCCTTCCGGGTATTACCGAACTGCCAGGCCGGATACTTGAGCTTGGACGTACCTGTATTAAAGAAGGCTACCGTGACGGCGCGGCTATCTTTGTGCTCTGGCAGGCCCTGGCACGGTTCCTGATGGAGAATAACTACCGCTACCTGATCGGCTGCGCCAGTATCAGCATGGACGACGGCGGCATCCAGACTGAAGCTGTCATGAAAGATATTCGTGACAAATATATTGATCACACCCGTATCCACGCCCAGCCCAGGACAGCCGTTCCCCAGCTGACCCTGCCAGACAATGTCGTGGCTCGTATGCCCACTTTACTGAAAACCTATCTGCGCCTTGGCGCACGTGTATGTGGTGAACCATCCTGGGATAAAGAGTTTGGCTGCGCGGATGTTTTCATCCTGCTGGACCTGAACGAGCTGTGTCCCCGTTATGCACGCCGTTTTCATCTCGAAAACTGGAAGCCCGGAGAGTAAATAATGGGTTCCATGGTTGCTCAGACAGCTGAAAGAATAACAGAAAGCCCTGTACTGCCAGTACTGCGCAAAGTGCTGCGAACAACGGCCATCCTGCTGTTAATTACCCTTGGCCTGTTACTGGCTCTCTGGCTGCAGGTGTTGATCTGGGCGGACCGGGTTTACCCTTCCGCCCGGGTAAATAATATCCGCATGTCACTGAAGCAATGGTGGCTGGGGTGCCTCTGTCAGATTCTTGGGTTAAAAATATACCGTAAAGGCGGACCCTGGACCGGGCCGGTACTGATGGCCTGTAACCATATTTCCTGGCTGGATATTCCCATTCTCGGAGCCAGTGTGTCGTTTCACTTTCTGTCCAAGGCAGAACTGCGTAAATGGCCCATTATAGGCTGGCTGGCGGAGGTAACCGGCACACTGTTTATACGGCGTGGGGCAGGAGACAGCCGTAATGTCACCCGGCAGCTTTCCAATTACCTGAGCCAGGGTAACAGCGTGCTGTTCTTCCCGGAAGGCACGACATCAGACGGGCGACAGGTTCTGCCTTTCCACAGTCGTTTGTTTAAAAGCGCAATTACCAGTGAAGTGGCTGTTCAGCCAATCACTATCGCTTACTGTGAAACTGGACTGCCCCATACACGGGTGCCGTTTATTAACGACGATTCCCTGATACCCCACATCTGGCAGTTACTGGGTGAGCCAAGTATCCATGTTCACATCCAGTATCATCCCCCGGTTCTGGCTACGGACAAACAGCTGCGGGAACTGGCCCAGGCCACCCGAGCTACGATTGCCAATGGTCTGGACAGCATCTTTCCTCTAATGAAATCTCAGGAGGAGTGCTCTGCCGCACGGGATATTTCTGAAGGAGAGTTTTCCTCCCCGGAAGTGGCCATCTGAACTCAGTATTCGGAGCTGCCAAAGATCAGCTCCGGGGCAGCACTTTCCCGTTTGCAGCTCCGGCACCTGTAGGCAGTGAAGTGGTGTTTTTAGGCAGATTCACCAACTGCCAGCACACAGATCATGACCAGTTTGTCAGAACTCCCCTTCCCAGAAACGGTCTTATTTTTACCGGGTATCCAGCATACAGTTATAAAAAGGGCACCAATGTATACACTATGGAAAGCACTTTCAGGAACATCCGCGCCTGCGCCTGCCCCTGGCATCCAGAAAAGTGCGCCGGAAAGAGGACTGCTAACACCTGCACTGGCGCTATCACTTATTCCTGAATATAAACATCATATCTACTTGGAAGTAGGGTGTCTCCTTGGGCTGCCCATCAGTACATTGCAGGTAGATATTCAGAGCCAGCGACTTCAGCAGCCTGCTTCGAAGGACACACAAGCCATGGGGTTTGTTCTTGAGCAGGCTCAACACAATCAGTTGTTGACGGCCGAGCGACTGGTAACGGCTCTGATGCTTGCTTGGGGGGAATGCCTTGCCAATGAGGTCGCCAGAGCACTCCGCTGTGTCGTTGTTACACAGCCGTCATGCTTTCTTGCTCCTGGTAATACCCACCCCGATGAAGTGATTTCTATCATTGATGCGGCCCTGCTTCTTAAACACTTTCATCACTTCAATCAGGTGGACATCCTGTCTCTGTCTGTGGAGATGGGGTTACCCATAGAAACTGTCACCGGTATTCTGAAACACCATCACGGCAATCCCCAACTTATGTCTTACTTCCTGCTCGAGGCGCTTCAGGGGGCCGGGTTGCTAACCTGGAGGCACTTGGGCTCAGCAGCCCGGGTCTGTCAACAAAATGTCATGGGCAGTGAATTAGAAAAGGCTCTGGCCCTGCCTTCCTCTCTTCGTCAGCCGGATATTCAGCCACTGACCGATAAAACAGCGGCCTTGATGCAGCCGCTGACCTTCAGGGATTTTTGTCACTATGCCCAACCATTCGATTTAAGCCATCAAGGTGCCTGGTGTCATGTTCTTGGCTTACCCTCAGTGTTTCCAGTCCGGGCAAGCACAACAGAAAAACTCACCTGGCTGTATTCTCAATACCGAGAGACACACGGGACAATGACCCTCAATACCCTTACCCGGGCACTGTGTCATGCGAACATCAGCAACCCTGCCCTTGCTCACCAGCTTGCTGCCATCGCAACTGGGCAGCCGCTGGAGAGAAACCTCGACATTGGTGAGCTGGCTTATCAATTTCAACGGCTCAATTTTCCCCCGCTGTGGCGGGCCGCATTTGGGCAGCATCTTGGGCTTTCACCAAAGCAAGTGGATACAGCGATACAGGGCGAAATTGACGCTCAGAAGCTGTTACTGACGGCCAATCAAGAGATGAGGCTCACCCCCGAAAACCTTGTCTATGCTCTGGAGGCATGCGGTCATAAAAACTGGCTGCAATCATTGAAAGCCAGCATGCCGATACTGCAGGATGTAACGGGAAAATCTTTTGTGCCGCCACCTCCTCCCTACCTGAATGCAGAAGAGACCGGACATTCCACAGCGCCTGCCGAGGCCGGGTCACGGCGACTCACAGACGATATTATCGGCAGTCTGCCATCAAACAACTGGTACTGGATTGGCCTGGCTATGGGGGTATCCGCAGTTGACCTGAGTATGATTTACTGGAGCTACCCGAAATCACCCACACAATGCTTCTACACAATGATTGCCAGGGAGCTGCATAATAAAGTTTACGAGACCGGACACCTTTATCAGGTTCTGACTTTACTTGGTGAAACAGAGGACCTGGCGCATTTTCCGGCCCACCTTGCAGGGCAACCATCAATTCCGGTGGAACACATCGCTCCGAGGGCGAAACAGAATCAGGATCTGATAAAGCTCGCCAGCCTTATGGCACCATATCCGGAGGCATTTGCCCACGCGCTGGGCATCCACTCTTCAAGCAGCAGCACACTCATTGCTAACTACCCCCATGACAAAAAGCGCGTCATTATTGAACTGATCCAGCACTATAAGGCCAATATGCCTGCCACCCGCCTGGAGATGATGCAGGCTGTGACAAAGGCCGCACAGCTGTGTCTGCATGATGCGCCTTTCAAAACAGAAGACCCGACAAAGGTACCGCTGTTGTCTTCTGAAGCGCTACAGGAGCGTGCGGAAAGCGAATATAGTCAGATGCTCAACAACGCTGTCTTGTCCTGCCTTGAGATTCCCCAGGAGTTTATCTGTCCACTGAGTCTTGAAGTGATACAAGACCCGGTTTTCCTGGAAACAGAACCCACGAAAATCAGACATAACTTTGAACGTGGATACCTTATGAGGGCCTTCCGGATCAAACCGGAAAACCCACTTTCTCGTCAGCCCATCACAGCAGCGGACATTCAGACGGACCATGAGTTCCATCATAAATTACAAACCTGGCTGTGCGAACAACTTACATGACATCCCTTGACAACCGGTACGATGGTTTGTCTGACTGAAACGATCAAACGTTACCTCTCCCCTGTAGCTTTCCCCGTTCCCCTGAATATAGGTGACAGGCCGTTTTTCTATCCGGGTATAAAAAACGCCACAATTAATAATAATTGTGGCGTCTATATTTTGATTACAGAAGTCTCAGGCCAAGCACTAATCAGCCAGTAATCTTGACCGGATCAAATTCAGCTATCTTCGCCTTCCACTCAGCCGGGCCGGTTTCATGGACAGAACTGCCCTTTGTATCAACCGCCACGGTGACCGGCATATCCTTTACATCAAACTCGTAGACCGCCTCCATTCCCAGCTCGGGAAAGGCAATAACTTCTGCCTTTTTCACTGCCTGCGCCACAAGATAAGCAGCGCCTCCGACGGCCATCAGGTAAGAAGCTTTGTTATCCTTGATCGCTTCAATGGCCACCGGGCCGCGTTCGGATTTACCGATCATGCCGATCAGGCCGGTCTCTTCCAGCATGGTGCGGGTGAACTTGTCCATACGGGTTGCAGTGGTCGGGCCTGCGGGGCCAACAACCTCATCACGTACAGGATCAACCGGGCCTACGTAGTAGATAAAGCGGTTCTTCAGATCAACCGGCAGTTCTTCGCCTTTGGCGATCATATCGGTCATCTTCTTATGGGCCGCGTCACGACCTGTGAGCATTTTTCCGCTCAGCAGAACAGTGTCACCAGGCTGCCAGGCTTCCATATCTTCTTTAGTCACAGTGTTCAGGTCGACACGGTGAACATTCTCGCCCACTTCCCAGCTGATATCCGGGTAATCATCCAGACTCGGAGGCGTCAGTTCCGCAGGGCCACTGCCGTCCAGCACGAAGTGCGCGTGACGGGTTGCTGCGCAGTTGGGAATCATGGCCACAGGCAGAGACGCTGCGTGGGTGGGGTAATCCATGATTTTGACATCAAGAACAGTGGTCAGACCACCCAGACCCTGAGCACCAATACCCAGTCTGTTTACAGCATCAAAGATTTCCAGACGCAGCTCTTCCGCACGGTTCTGGGGACCGCGCTCTTTCAGTTCGTGGATATCAATGGGGTCCATCAGGGACTCTTTGGCCATCACCGCAGCTTTTTCTGCAGTACCGCCAATACCAATACCCAGCATGCCGGGAGGACACCAGCCCGCGCCCATTGTGGGAACAGTTTTTACAACCCAGTCCACAATGCTGTCGGAGGGATTGAGCATCACCATCTTGGATTTGTTTTCAGAGCCGCCACCTTTCGCAGCCACCTGAATATCAACGGTATCACCGGGAACCAGTGCGGTATGAATAACAGCCGGCGTATTGTCTTTAGTGTTCTGACGCTTACCCGCAGGATCCGCAAGAATGGAAGCACGCAGAACATTATCAGGGTGGGTGTAGGCCTGACGGACACCTTCGTTAATCAGGTCATCCAGGCTTTTTTCGGTTTCAAAGCGGACGTTCATGCCCACTTTGACAAAAACAGTCACAATACCTGTGTCCTGACACAGGGGACGCTTACCCGTGGCGCACATACGGGAGTTAATCAGAATCTGGGCCATGGCGTCTTTAGCCGCGGGAGACTCTTCACGCTTCCAGGCTTCGTGAACACCCTGGATAAAATCAACGGGGTGGTAGTAGGAAATAAACTGCAGGGCGTTGGCAACGCTCTGGACCAAATCATCTTCACGGATAACCGTCATAGTGAAACCCCGTTCTCAGGCAATGCTTTGCAATCATTATTATCAGGCGCGGCCATTATATCACCGGGATTTCCGCTGTCTGCCCATAGACAATAAAACCTGCAAAACCCTGGCTCTAAAATGCGTTCAGGCAGTGATCCACAGCCATTTATTCAGAATATCCTTTACCCGGACACTCAGGCTTTAATACACTTCACGGGTAACAGACCCGGAACATAATGCTGATTCGCCATGGCTGTTATTCAATTTGAAGAACACATGCTGGATTGCCCGCCGGGTGATTCCGTTCTTGATACCCTTCTGCGTCATAATGTTCAGGTACCCTGGTCCTGCCGGGCCGGTTTATGTCACTCCTGTATGGTTCAGGCGACTGAAGGTGATATTCCCTTATCTGCTCAACATGGCCTGACCCAGGAACAGCGACAGCAGGGTTTATTACTGGCCTGTCAGTGCCACCCGGATTCAAAGCTGGTGATGCAGCCCCTTCGCCGGGCCCTGCAGCCCATGCAGGCCATTATTACCGAGATAAAAGACCTGACTCCCACACTTCGGGAACTGACTTTTTCTCCACGGCTTCCTGTCAATTACCGTCCGGGGCAGTTCTTGAATATCTCCCGCGACAAGAAGGAACAGGGCAGCCGTTATACCCTGGTTTCCCGCCCCTGGGCAGAACCTGATTTAAGGGTTCATATTATCCGCAGGGTTGGGGGATATTTTTCCGCCTGGGTATTTGATGAAGCTAAACCGGGCACCCAGCTCTGGTTGCAGGGACTGGCTGGAGAATGCTGCTATCAAGCGGACCATCACGGACCATTAATTCTATTTGGCACGGAAGTCGGTGCTGACGCAGCACTGGCAACAGCAGAAGATGCCATCTGGCATAATCACTCTCAGCCTGTTCATGTGCTTCTGCAAACAGAACATCTGGAAAACCATACCCACAACCTGTCGAATAATCTTATCCAACAGGTCTCCGGTTCCGATATTCACGAAAAAGCCGCCACCCTTATTAATAATTCAGCATTTCGCCATGCCAGATGGCTGTTGTTTGGTCAATCCAAACTGGTACTTGCCCTGACTGCATGGCTGGGGGAACAGGGAATTACCTCAGACAAGATTTTTCCGCTGGCCTATCGATCGCGGTAACAGAATGGAAAACCCGTAACAGGTATTGATCTCCGAGAGGGGGGAATTTAGTCAAATTTTTATAAATATTTCTGTTCCTGAAACTGATGTGGTTTTTTAAAAATAGAAGTCTTTAATCCTTACAAGTTGCTACCGATACAGCTGGAGGAACTTCGACCGGAGTCGGCGAACCGATTTTCTCAATGTAGATATAGTTTTCAGGGAAATTCCTGGGAAGAGTTCCCCTTAAATAGAAATCATCAGCTGCAACGGTATAGGTTTTGCCTTTTTCCACGAAACCAACCTCATCATTGGTTTCTGGTTCAGGGGTAGTCATATACTCAACGTTATAGCTCCGGAACTCTACATCAGTGGCCCCTGACTTTCTAAACCCCTCCATTATTTTCTTATTTACGGATTCTCCATAACAAATGACCATATCAATCTGCTTAGGCTTTAGTTTTTTAGCTACTGTACCGAGAAGCTCCCCAAACTCCTCTGCCCTGTATTTTATGTATTGATCTTTAAACTCAAACCCTATCATCCCGCTATCTTCCTGCTCTGGTTCTCCTGCATGGGTATTGACAACAATTCGCCCATTATAAGAAATTGTTTCGCCTGAACTGAGTAATCTTAACCACCTTTCACTTGCCTTAATTGATTCACTCTCTGCTGATAATAACTTTGAGTAACGGGCCATTCTTACAGGAATACGCCATCGCCTTGAATCAAATGCGCCAAAATTTAAAAAACCAAGTTCGTTAATTTCCAATGACATCGTAGGTGAATGCATCATAAAGGTAGCGACTTGCTCATAACTGCTTAAAAGAAGAGGACGATCACCATAACTCATGGGGCTTCCCTTAATGGTAAGAGGGAAAATAACCGCCCCCCCTGATTGCACCATTAGAATGCCTGCTATAAACAACAGTTCTTTTCTATATTTCATAAGGTACATCACAAGACTTTAACACTTACACTGCTAGTTTTTAATTCTAGATATGGCTAACTAACTTATCCAAAATTTTCTGTCATCCCTTCCCTGAATACTGCTAATAAATAACGCAGGTTCGGATAAGTATCCGGAATCACTCGCACAGGTGCCGCGATAATAAAACCGGGATTAAGGGTCATTGGCAAAAGAGAACTCCGGCATTGGCCCAGCCAGCGCTCCCTGCCAACGCCCAAAGCAATATTCAAAGCAATGTCCACACCAGCAGTATCTGTACCCTGATGTTCATACTTTTACTGATTGCAGATTTTGCCGAGAGTTTAATCAGTCGTCAGCGTTTTCACCTGTTGGAGACTGCGGGTCTGCTGGAGTTCCTCCTCTGCGGCGTTCAGGCCAATAAACTGTACCGGCCCATCTCCAAGCAGCAGCTCTCCATCATCCGGCGAGTAAGAAGGGGATGTCAGCTCGGAGTAACGGAGATAGTATGTCTTCCCGCCAGTCGCGTTCAGAACAAACTGACTGATACGGTTAAAATTCACAGGCTGGTCTTCAAGAAAAGTATCTTCAAAAAAGAACATGTCCATTCCGAATACCGGCCGTTTGAACAGCAGATTATAAGCGCCGGGCTTAAGGAAAAACATACCGTAGCTATTGCTGCCTATGCTCAGCTCTTTTTTGCCATTGATGTAAACGCTGGGGGCTTCCAGTTCATCTTCTGCCCACTCGCTGTAGGGACGGTAAATCACCAGCAGAGCCTGATCATCACCAGGCAGAGAAACCGGCTGATATCTCAGGGGGGAATGGGACTCCCCAAGAAAACTGCACCCTTGCAGAAAAGCCAGTAAAAATACAAGAAAGCAACCCGTTTTAGCCCTGAGCATTATTTTTATCATTCTCCATCAGGCGGTATTTCAGCAAGAGCTGATTATAGAGCAGCGGTTATTCCCGCAAATTGACCTTATCACATCAGACATGATATCTAATGGTCAATGGCCTTATGTTTCAAACCTGTAAAGTTTATTAATGGAAAGAAGCCCCGGCCATTCCGAGAAAATGCCAAAAAGAATAACAAGAATGCCAATAGTCATGGATCGTGTCCTTACCTCCGCTGTACTGCTTACCTTCTGCCTGTCGAGTAATGCCTGGACAGATGAAGATAACCCGGACAAGCCCGTTTACGATATCGGGGACAACTTCCACCAGTACCCTCCCGATTACCGGGAGCCAGATCCGGAAGCGCCTGTACGCTATGGCCGCACAACCGCAAAAAACTTTCCCCTGCAACCCCTGGAGCAGGAGGAGCTGGCCGCAGCCCAGGTTCCCGGTGCCCTGCAGGTGACCGCCGCAGGTCAGACTCTCAGTGAACAGGAAACAGAAATTATTAACGGTGATGGCGCTGTCACCATTGAAGAACTGGAAAATACTGCTGTTAAACTGAACACGCTGCAGCTGCCATCAGGCCAGGGAGTAAGTAATACCTCAACTATTACCATCAATAACCAGACTTACAGCGTGGGCAACACCAGCAATGTAAACGTACAGCTGGATGCTGTGATTACCACCAGAAATTAAAACCCGTTCAGAGACTGCTCACGACTTTCCAGCAGTCTCATTCTCTTCAAACCAATGCTTTAACGCGACCCGCACCCTGCGGGACTCGATCAGGAACTCCGGATTAACTTCTCCGCTCCCGACACGGATATGTTTATCCAGGGCTTCCAGTTGCCGGACATCAATGCCAATATGATGGCTACGGATATAGTCGATCATGGCCAGGGCCGGTCCATTCAGAATCTGGTGCTCTCGGGTAGTCATAACAATGCCTGCTCATAGTCACATTCAACAAGTTATCGACGGTCCACAGGTTAATATTTAGAGCCTGTTCATGATCCTGGAATCAAGGAAGGTTCTGTTATGGGAAGACCTGCAGGTTTCAGTAAAGAAGATATTCTGGAGCGGGCCATGGACCCGTTCTGGCGTAACGGTTATGAGGGCACCTCCCTGCGCCAGCTGGAAGAAGCCACCGGCCTGAATCCCGGCAGTCTTTACCATCATTTTAAAAATAAGGAAGAACTGTTCCGGGCTGTTCTGGAGCATTACATCGAACATCACCTTCTGGCTCGTCTTGCCCACTATCTGAACAATAATAACCCTTTAGAAGGACTGCGCCTGTTCTTCACCACCAGTTACCGACAGGATGATATAAAAGACTACCGCTGTGGCTGCCTGATGGTGATGGCCATGATGGAGGGTCAGCGCCCTGCCCTTACGCCATTAATCAAAGATGCCTTAACCCGATTAAAAAACGGGTTTTCCGCCGCACTGGGAGATACCCATAAATCATTAGCCAACTCATCATCAGATCAGGGACGTATTCTTCTCGACAACTACCTTTCCCTGCAGCTTTCCGGTCACCTGTACGGCACTCGGAAAAGCCTCGACGCCCATGTCCGGTCTATCTTTGAGCAACTGCCGTCGGGCAACTGAGACTGTATAATGCCCGACTGTATTTTCACCGGTCGCAGCTATAAGCGCCAGCATCTGCACTTTTTATCGAACGATCGAACTATCGAGCATCAGCCAACTTATGAGCATTACCAACCTTATTGTTCACCGTATTGAGCGTCGCCCGGACGCGAACGCTTCCGAGCTGCGAACCCGTACCACACCACTGGCCAGTAACAATATCTGTGAAAGCTTTCTGGAAGACCTGATCGCCGCCTACAATAAAAAAGGCGACAAGGGCCATGGTGCTTTCGGCGGTGAAGCTACTGTGTTCCGCACCCAGATGGAAGCATATCTTATGGAAGAGAGCCTGGAAGGTCGCATGACCTTTACCGAGTTCAGCCTGACAGTGGCCGAAGGTCTGAAAAACAAGCTTGATGAAGCCGGCATGTTCCCCGGTGGTTTTATTCTGGTGGCGCACTACACCAGCGGCCTGACCAATTATTTGATTGTCGCCACACTCCCACCGGCCACCAGCACGACAATTACCGAACAGCTGGAACTGTCTGACACCACTCACCTGGACCTTGCCCGTTTAAGCCTGGCGGCACGCATCAATATCAGCGAATGGCAGAACAATCCCAACAGCTCCCGCTATATCTCCTGGATCAAACCACGGGCCGGGCGTCGTCTGAGTGACTGCCTGACCACTTTTCTTGGCTGTGAGGAAACCGGCGATACCAAGCAGGATACCACCCAGCTGATGACCGCTGTCAGTGACTACTGCAAAACCATCGAAAACGACGGTGAACGCAGTGACGTGAAAAAGAAAGTTTACGAATACTGCGATAACCAGCTGCAGGAATACAAAACCATCTCTTTGGGAGAACTGTCCGCCCATCTGAACGAAGATGCCCCGGAAGGGTTCGAACGGTTCGTGAATACCCGTGACTATGATGTAAACCCCGATATCCAGCCCAGCCGCAGCCAGCTGAAAAAGCTGGTACGTTATACCGGAAGGGACAAGGGCCTGAATATTGCCTTTGACTCTGATGTTCTGGGCACCCGGGTACAGTACGACAAAGAGCGTGACACCATCACCATTATCGGCGTACCCGACGCTCTTAAAGAACAGCTTGCGAACAATTAATTTCGACAGTCACTAAGACCTGTTGAGGTTTTATGATCGGATCAGTGGCTCTCAAATAAGAATGAGGTCAGCTATGGGCGAGCATCGCAGGATTCGCGTCTGGGATTTACCAACACGGCTATTTCACTGGCTGCTGGTGCTCTGCTTTGCCGGACTCTGGTACACAGGCACAGAAGGAGATATGGATAATCACCTGCGGCTTGGGTACACCATGGTCGGCCTGCTGGTTTTCCGTCTGGGCTGGGGTTTTGCCGGCGGACATTTCAGCCGTTTCCGCGCTCTGCTGCTCGCCCCCAGGCACACGCTGAACTACCTCAAAAAAGGCATGCATACGGATTACCCCGGCCATAACCCTCCGGGCAGCTGGGGCGTGGTATTTATCCTTCTGGAACTGATCATACAGGTGGGAACCGGCCTGTTTGCCAATGACAGCATTCTTACAGAAGGTCCACTGGCGCAGTTTGTCAGTGGCAGCACCAGCGACTGGATGACCACAGTTCACTCCTGGAACTTCGATATCCTGCTCTGGATTATCGGGCTGCATATCGTCGCTGTACTGTTTCATATCATCGTCAGGAGGGAAGATATTCTTTCGGGAATGATTACCGGTCGCCGCTGTATCCACCTGAGTTATTCCGAACCTGACCGGCATTCCTGGGAATATTTTATTCTGCTGCTGTTGCTCGTCATCATGGTAGTATCATGGCTCTCCGACCAGGCCTGACGCTCATATAGCCCTTTTCCCTGCCGATATGCCCTTGCAATTGGCGAGTGCATAGCCGGCGGAGAAAAATAATGTCCATGAATGTAGGCAGAGGTGGAGGCGTTGGTCCTCTCCAGCCCCCTGTCACCCAGCCTCAGGAACAACCCCAGATTCGCCAGCCCCAGGAACAGGCTCCTTCTCCGGCCCGGGGCAGAGGACGTGCAGGACGCGCCTTTAATAATGTTCGCAACTTTAACAACCAGCCGATCAGCCAGGATCTGTTGCAGGTTCAGCAGTGGCTGACCAACCTGAGACACGCGGACCAGCCTGGCCGCTCTGCGCCACCACCTCCAGCTCGCCAGGAAGCACCACCCCCGCCACCACAGCCTGAGACACAAAATCTTCAACCCAGAGGCCAGGAAGCCGTAGCTCCGACTCCACAACCTCCTGCCCCGGCATCTACACCTGCGCCTGCGCCAGCAGCACAGGAACCGGCACCCGCTCCAGAGCCTGTACCGTCCCCTGTGGAGACACCTTCACTTGATGACACCCAGAAAGCCACCCTTGCCAGTGGCATACAGAAAATGTCTAAAGCTTTAGGCATGTCAAAGACCGAGGTGTCCCGTTTTGTTCATGCCCGGGCAAAAGGGAATGACCAGCTGCTTGCCTATCATATGGGCCAGCAGGGTATGGACACTGCTGACGCCAAAGGTCGGAAAGTTGTCGCGGCTCTCGACAAGCTGCTGCAGAGTATCAACGGTGCCCCGGAAGCTATTGCCAACCGGACAGCCAGAACCTTTGTACTGGGAGATGCCAAAAAGCTGGCTGAGGTCCTTGAAGTTCCTGCCAGCCTCGCCGTCGATCTCGGTGCCCTTACCCATCAGGAGCATGACCGTTTTCTCCAGCTGGCAGAAACCTCCGGGGTAAGCCAGGAGAAAGCTAACGATATGCTGACCGGTTTTGAGAAACTCGCGAAACAATACGACATACCTCCGCAAAAGCTGGATGAAATGTTTGGCGAAGCCTCACAGGCTGTGAATACCCGAATTGGCAAAAATATGAAGCAGGCTGCCGCAGACCTGAATCTGAATACGGAAACCATGAATACCATGGCCCATGCCGTGCTTACCAAAAACACCCAGAAATTTATTGAAGCCGGGCGACAAATCAGCCTAAGTAATGGTGAACTGAAAACCCTGTTGCCACAGGTGAAGAAACAGGTGGCCGAGATGCAGCAGGGTGCTGTCATTACCGGAGAGAAACTGCTCAGGTTTACCAGCAATACTTCCATCCAGAACCAGATCACCAAAGCCGGAGCTGCATTCAATCTGGAAGACGACCAAAGTCTTCTTCTGGCCGCAGCCTACGCCGATGGTGGGCAACAGAGCTATAACACCCTGGCAGCAGAGCTCGGTCTTGGCGATAACAGCGCGGAGCTGCTTGGCAAATTCCAGGGGTTCAATGCTGGAGACATCAGCCTGGCAACAAACAATGTTGACAACATACTGGTCCAGAATCGTCTGGTCAGAGAGTTAGGGCTACAGGCTGAACCCATACAGTGGCAGACCTCGAAAGAAGTACCCACTCAACAGCCCATGACCTTTATGGCAACGGTTGAGCCAATGGTACAGGCCACAGGGGTTCCCACAAATACAGAAAAAATACCCCAGGAAAATATTGACCAGGTACGCCACGTCAAGCTTGAAGACCGCCAGCAGGAGTTAATGGCCCAGATTGACGAACTGGCGGACAGGCGCAAGGAAGTCTCTCTGCCCCATATTCGGGAAACCATTGACGCCAAAATTAATTCACTGACCGAAGAGCTGAATGGCATCACCAATGAAGTGGATACGATTGAAACGGTGGGCCACGCGCCAACTCCAGCCCAGAGTGCCAGAATGAGACTGGTGGAACAGTTTGAACAGCAGAAAGAAAAACTGGCCTATATTGAACAGCTGGCCGCAGCAAATCCGATGATGGCAGCGATTCATTCCATAACCATCGCCACTCTTAAAATCGGCATTCAGGCCACAGAGAAACAACTTCAGTAACTGGTTCAGTAACTGGATAACACCAGAGCAGGGAAAGCCTCATGTCAGGACAATTTCAAAAGCAAGCCCAGGAGCAGCCCACAGACAAGGCCGTCGCACACGCCATGCAGCGTGTCTACAAACACTATAAAAAGCATTACGACGATGTGAACGTCCTGTGTGAAACCGTCGGCCTTGCCCTGTCCCCAAAAATGCAGTATTCGCATACCTCCGATAACACTATTGATTTACCGGAGATGGCCGCCCGGGCTAACCAGAAACTGGAGCTGTTCCAGAAATACAGTGCGGATATTCAGGACATTACCGCCCTTAACATGGAGAAGAATCCACAATTGGCAAAAGCCCTGGCTGATTACAGGCAGGAACTGGAAGTGCTTTTCGGATCAATACAGGCTGTGCGGGCGAAAGCGCCGAAAACCAAACGGAAAGCCGGCGTCAAGGCCAGAACCAGAAAGTTCTGACCCTGCCGATTCATAAACTCTTAATTACTTATGCTTGAACTTTTTATGGCAGGCACCGCAGTTTTCCCCCATAGCCTTAAACGCAGGAATACTGTCTTTCAGGCTGCCACTGGCTGCGGCCATTTTTAATTTGTCCGCATGCTCCCCCAGTTCGTTCATCAGCTTGTCGAACTCCGCCTTGTTCTTCCAGATATCCTCTTTGGCTTTTGAATCACTGGTCAGGAGATTCTGTTCAAATCCTTCATGAATCCAACGGGTCACTATGGCCAGACGATCAGCATCTGTCTGGAACTGCCTGGCGTCAAACGGCTGCTTGCCTTTTATCATGGCACCCATATCACCGAAGTAGGTGCCAATCAGAGTCATATGGGCCTGGCGAAGGTGAACAGCTTCATCGGCTTTATTAAAGTGCACCGAATGGGCAGACACACTGGCCATCATTGCAACAGTCGCGGCGGTTGCCAGAACATAGCCTTTGCCGAAAAACGCAAGCGGAGTTTTCATAGGAATCCTCATTGGGCGTGTTTTAGTATTTTTGTTTCAGGCCAGTTCAGCTTAGTAGCACAGAGGCAGGCAAACCAATTCACACAGGATAAATATGTCTGACATGAAAAAAGCCACACCGCGAACGGTATGGCTTTCTTAATTAACGATAAAAACTGCGAAAGGAGTTTATACGTTAAAGCGGAAGTGCATCACATCACCATCTTTTACAATGTACTCTTTACCTTCAAGGCGCAGGCAACCAGCTTCCTTGGCACCCTTTTCACCGTTGTACTTGATAAAATCATCGTAGGCGGTCACTTCAGCGCGGATAAAGCCACGCATAAAGTCGGTGTGGATAACGCCTGCAGCTTCCGGCGCGGTTGCACCCACTTTCACGGTCCAGGCGCGGACCTCCTTCACGCCAGCGGTGAAGTAGGTTTGCAGGTTCAGCAGCTCGTAACCGGCGCGGATTACCCGATCCAGGCCCGGCTCATCCATGCCCAGATCAGCCAGAAACTCATCCCGCTCTTCATCGTCCAGCTCACCAATTTCTGCTTCCAGCTTGTTGCATACAGGAACAACAACCGCACTCTCGGCGGCCGCCAGTTCCCGTACCTTATCCAGATAAGAGTTATCTTCAAAACCGTCTTCATCGACGTTGGCAATATACATAGTGGGCTTGGAAGTCAGCAGGAACAGCTGCTTCATCAGCGTTTTTTCTGCGTCATTCAGCTCAAGAGCACGGGCCGGACGGCCTTCTTCCAGGGCAGGAATGATCTTTTCCAGCAGGGCTACCTGGGCTTTTGCGTCCTTATCACCACTCTTGGCCACACGTACCACACGCTTCAACTGCTTTTCACAGCTGTCCAGGTCTGCCAGGGCCAGCTCGGTATTGATGATTTCAATATCCGCGACAGGGTCAATATGATTGGAAACGTGGATGACATTTTCATCCTCGAAGCACCGCACCACATGGGCGATAGCGTCGGTTTCCCGGATATTGGCCAGGAACTGGTTACCCAGGCCCTCACCCTTGGATGCGCCTTCTACCAGGCCGGCAATATCCACAAACTCCATGGTCGTAGGCAGAACCTTTTCAGGATTTACGATCGCGGCCAGTTTATCCAGGCGCGGATCAGGCATAGGCACAATACCGGTGTTCGGCTCAATGGTGCAGAACGGGAAGTTTTCGGCATCAATGCCGGCCTTGGTTAATGCGTTGAACAGCGTGGACTTACCCACATTCGGCAGGCCAACAATGCCGCAGTTAAAACCCATAATGCAATCCTGTCAGGAAATCGAAAAATCAAAGAGCGGAATTATACGAAGCTGTTGGGCAAGGCGCAAAAGATGGATGACTCAGGGAGTGCAGCCATCAGGGGGAGGAATATCTGCCACGGGCGTTACCGGCCCGGGTTTTCCCAGAACTTTGGTGAGTCGAATACCTTCCGGCATGTCAGCAGGGAAGTTGCCCCGGGTTATAAAATCAGACACTGGAGAGGAGTACGTCTTCCCGTCAGGACCATCAACCTCAAAAAACACAGATTCACCTGCTTCACGGGCCATACAGGGTTTTCCGTCCACGGCATTAAACTCCAGATTGGTATAATCTGCCGGAAAAGCATCGAAAAACTCTTTAATCGCTGTATCACCATGGCAAACATTGAGATCCAGCCTTTGGGCCTGGATGCCATAATCCCGAAGCAGGGTATACATCTCAGTGGCCGCAGATGAGCCCGGCACAGTTACATCCATCGTGCCGTCTTCACCTACAGCATATTCAAACGCGATTTTATCCGAGTCTGTCCCATGGTGGGCATCAAGAATAACCCGCCCGTTAAAATCCAGCTTATCGCCAGAACTGCGCAGCTGCCCCAGTAACTTGCGAGACCTGTTAATCAGTTTTAGCTCCTCCGGGGAAGCCCAGGATTTCCTGAACCCCATAGGGGCAAAGGCAGCATAATGGAGAAAGCCGACTGCATTCTCCGGAGCCAGCAGGGTTCCATCACTAAAATAACCCCGCACACCATCCCATGTGCCGATGATCAGGGGCCTGTCACTGAAAGGTAACTGATCTCCATTGAAGTCAATCATTTTGATGGGTGCCCAAACACCCGTAGAAAGAGTCAGGAACAGGGAAAATATAAATAAAAGGCAGGAACAAAACCGAAACATAAGCGACAAAGGGCAAAAGGCGGGAGTTTGAAAAGTATAGATGCATTTATGAATGGCACTTTTCCACTTTTAACAAAGCCTCTACCGAATAATTATATTACCCGAAGTATGACTTCTAACGGACTCCGAAGAGGTGATCTACTGACTTATATGAGGGCAGAGAAAATCTCCGACATAATGGTCGCTGGATGCTTTGATGCTGGCTGTATCGCGAAAACAGCGGGAATCATACGACAGACTACTTGATGATGAATGGCTGGATCTGCTGAAAGAGTTCTGGGCTAAAAACCTTAAAATGGTTTCCAAAAAGCCCCTTAAATCCTGGTACGCCTGTTTCGAGTTTTAAGCCTGCAAAAATTCCCACGCGCTTTTCCAGAGATAAGCTACTTTTACTAACTCTGCTGAGACAGATACCTGTGTCTTTAGCTTTCGTATATCCACCCTGCCTGACATTCAGATGTAGAAGCCACCATGAAGATGAGTGATTACGCCACACTATCCAGGCTTACCCTGGCCATAGTCATGGCCTGCACCAGCAGTTCCAACTTGCTTGCTGGCTCCTGCAATCCGGCCGAAGCCTACGAAGATGCCGCGAACAAACTGAACGACGACACCCAGTCAGTCACCAATGTTGGCGAAGTAATCAAAAAGTCCGGCCCTCCCCAGGAGTGGGTGGAGATGCAGGAAACCCTGATTTCAGGGACACCTTCCGCTACAGAGACTGCGTTCAAGGTTGAGCAGGATCCCATCCTTGGGGATAGTGAGTTTCTGACAGGCTCCCAGATGAGCAAAATGATTGGTGAGGCTGGCTCAAGCGCAGAGCTTAAGCCTGTTATAGATGAAGCCAACCAGTCAATCAGGGATATGGGCCAGGATCTGTCCAATTTCAGGCGCTCCGGTTTACTTGATGCCACCAAGATTTCCTTTGACGATGAATACGCAGGACGTATAGGAGCCCTAACCGACGGAGCCTTTGGCTTGAGCGATATGCTGGAGGCAGCCGCAGGATTTGTAGGGTTTCTTATCCCGATAATCGCCAATGAAATTATCGCTAATATGACCACCGATGATACCCAGCCTCAGCTGCCCTACAAGATGAGCACACTGGATTACCTGAGATTCATGAACGGAATTATAGGGGGGCAGGCCGTTCTTGATGCCTTTGTACTCGACGAACTGGCAGGCTTAGTTACTTTGTTTGTTATTTCAATTATATCTGGCGGTATTGAGGCCGCTGAAGCCGCCCAAATGGGTGTCAAATCCCTGGGGCAATTCGGCATTATTCTCGACAATGTTATGCAGGGCCTGGTCGCCTTAGTTACGTTCGGAGTTACAAATCCATCGGCCAAAGTCCTGAACGGTGCTACTTCCCTTATCATGGCAACGGGTACAGCCCAGCACTTTGTCGATCAGCTCAATGATCAAAATGGTAACTTGCAGCGCTCAGTGCTTGCGTCCATCAAAGATCATTTCAAGCTCTTAGGGATGGACGATGATCCGCTGATTTGTCCACCATTCACCACAGTCGAAAAAACATCAGCCACCAATGGTACACGTCGCTGCCGGGTGGACCGGGTGCCCTACGGACAAATGCCCAATGTAGGGCTGTTCGATCATGTCACCGAATCCTATGGCATGCCCAATCTGTATACCTATGCCCTCGCGGGGAACAAGTGCCCAACAGGATTTACCTTTGACAGTGGCCACTGCTACGCCGATCCACCTATCAATATGACGGACCGGAACGGATTCATTGATAATGGCACCCTTTACGTCAGCGCCCTTCCGGAAGAATGCGAATACGGAACAACCTACGACACAGACACCCAGATGTGCGTTTTTGACGGCATTCCCAAAGGGAGTATGGACGGTAGAAGAGCATGGATAGGGCGACAGGGCAATGTACTGGCCTCAGGATCCAAGGATAATTGCCCCCCCAGTTTCGCGTGGGGTGGCGGAACCAGCTGTTGGGCCAACCAACCCGTAATTAACGGCTCGGGTCGCGGTGTTCATATCCATGACGGCAGACTTTACCTGAGTACCATTCACTCAAGAGGAATGTCCAGCAGAGTCCAGTCTCTCAGGGACCCCTATCTGTACAACAGCGATAAAACACCGAACTACGACTTCTATGGCAAGTTAGGCAAACTCAAGGGAGGAGATAAACTCGTTGCCGGCCTTGACCGGCTGCTTGATGCCGTAAAAGAAAATGTACCTCTGAGTTACATCAATCCTCAGCTGCTTGCTAAAACGGCCTACGAACTGCAATCATTTCAGTACCTGCTGGCATTCCAGACCGTCGCAGCCATGCGTATAGCGATTCTGAAACGGGAGCTGATGCTTCTTTCAGCGTCTGCAGAAATGTCCATGGATAAGTCACTGAATCTGGTATACCGGGGCATGGCAACCTGCTCAGATAATCTGTCAGATCCTTTTGGCTTCAAAACGGACGTGGATGCATTGTCACAACTGAATTACTGCCAGAAAGTCAATACCCAGAGGGATGTCCTGCATTTCACCAGCGAAAATGTAAGTCAGCAGGCAAAAAGCTATTTTGAACAGTACGGCAAACTTCGGGACTTGAAAGAAAAAGCCATTACCAAGGCTGTAGAAGACCTGAAGAAGATAAGGGGCCAGTTGCTGACCCAGTTCCAGAAAAAAGTCGATGCCCTGGCCCAGAAAAAAGACCCAATGGAAGCAGGCAAAGAACAATTGCCGAAAATGCTTACCAAAGCCGGAGCAGACACATTTAACAGTCTGATGAACAGCAATACCCTCTGCTTTGCCGGTGTGGACTCTGGTGATGCTAACTGCACAATCCATGCGACCTCCTATCTTACCGGTCAGGACGCAGAATACGGATATACGGTTTGTATGCCGATTTCATCCCGGGCGGACTTCAGAGCCAGCTGTTTCGGCAATGCTGGTGCTGCTCAGGGTTTTTACGAAAGCCTGGCAAAAAAAATTAACAACAGCATGCCTGACAATGACGAGGATCATGGTAAGTGCCAGAATATTTCCATCATATTCTCCGGAGACTGCGGCAAGAGCAATACCTTCAAGTATCCCTACACCCATGGCAAAGATCCCCTGTTTAACCCGTCCATAATGACAGATCCCAGAGTGGCAAAACTGAGAACGATTCTTCAATTCAATGACGGAAGTATTACTCCCCTGAACAATCTTGCGTACGCCATGGACAGACAAGCCTATATCGATCACCTGACCGGAACCCCTAACTCCAGCCCGATTTTCCCCAACCAGCACAATAGTTACTCCAGCAGCTGGCGTAACCGGTTATTTATGGATTTCAAGGGTGCCGGAGACCCCAGAAACATAAATTGTGTGGATGAAAAAGGCGTGCTCACCCTTACCGAGGATGCAGCTGTTCGGTTTGGCACAGCTGGGCAATACACATTTGCCATGCATAAAAAAGGAGAAAAAGTTAACTGCACGCGGGAGGCATTCGCCTTCAAAGATCCGGCACCGGGAAAAACAAAACAGTGTTGTCAGATCAACGGGGAAAACGCAATTTCGCTGGAACAATATGAATCTGAGCTGTTTTCAACAACACCCAGCTTTATGACGGCGCTGGATAACTACTTCCGCAAGGTATTCCCTGATATTCCCGGCTACCTTGCCCACAACAATCCGGATTTGATGGAATATATCTTCCTTCAGGCATCACAGGCTTACTGCCAGAACCAGAAAAAGCAGAAAAAAACCGGAGATTGCTATCGTCTTGTAGTGCCGGTTGCCCGTGCATTGCTTGATGATGTCACCGCACTGGATATATTACAGCTTGTGAAACAGGGAGAGAAAGGCTCCGAGACTGTTTTCAAAATTGCCAAGAATCGTTCTTCAAAACCTGACTTTGACAAACAATGTGCAGACCATTGCGCCTCAGAGCCAAAAGGTTTCCTAAGAAAAATCTGCTATGCCCTGTGCATGAAAAGAGAACCTGACGAATGGAGTAAAAAAATATATCTGAAAAATATCAAGGTACCCACATCAGGTCTGCCTTCAGGCTTCCAGGTCACCCTGACAAATGCCCAGGCATACGGGATGAAAACCAAGCCGGGTATTCTGTATACCTACAGGGTTATGGAGCAGGCTTATGTTGATTACGGTGGCTGGATGGGTAATCTGGACGATCTGGTCAAAGATATGCGTCCTGATACTACAAACCTGAATGATATTGAGACATTCCTGTCGTCTCTTGTTCAGGACAACCCTGACCTCTACACCCGGGCAAATACTATTCTCAATCATATTGCCAATACCAGCAGAAGCCCCGGCAAGTCATCAAAGCAGAAACCGCCACAGAGTGTTGTTAACACAGCAAATTTAAGAGCTGATGTGTTTAATGCCGCTCTTGATATTACGGTCTCCAAAGAAACGCTGGATAAACTGGTCAAAGGGAAAACCATCTCTGACGACAAATACAGCCTTCTGAAACAGGGCTGGAGCGTAACTGATAATCACGGTCCCTTGTCACCTTTGGCAGATAATACCGCCAACAGCCTGGTTGTTTTTGCTCCCCCGGTACCGGATCAGGGTGAACTGGTGTTCAGCAGGAAGTCTGACCCGGAATTCACTTACACCACTCCCAGTGGGGATGAGGATAAACCCGGGAAGAAGGAAACCATTATCTTCCATGACGGTATCAAGATTGCCATGGCTCTCAGCTGCATGGACAAGGATCACTATACAATGCTGAACAGCCAGTCCTCCAGCCTGTTTACCCTGCAGGTTGGCAGTGACAGCAAGCACATGTTCACCATCGACCTTGATCAACAGGGAACAGTGACAGCCACCAAACAGGGAGGAGAGCAGGAGACAACCAAAAAACTGTTCACTGCGGATAGCCTGCACTGCGCCAATGCCGGTAATATTCCAGGGACCCAGGAGCAGTTTGAAAGCCCGGATGAGCATAACCTGATCTATATTGAGTTTTACTTTGGAAAAACACCGGGTTATGTACCTCCAGCCAAAGGCAGCAAGCCTGATCCGAAGAACAAAATTTCACCCTATAGCTACAAGTTGAGCGTGAATGGCACCATGCTGGGTGGAAACCTTGTAGAAGCGGACTTTACCGGTGTAGACCTGAACACCTTCTCCCTGAAGACAAACTATCAGAACGCTCACGGATTTGGCTTATACAGCCCCAGCATGACCTACATGAAATATCCGGAGATAAAAGAGAGCGGTCCTAAGGTTACAGATGCTCAGGAGTAAGCCGTAACAGCCATAGGAGAAATGAGGCAGGCCACTATTGGCCTGCCTCAGAGTTACAAGGAGGCTCAGCTCAATTCTTGACGCGAAACTAATGTGTTAATGACACAAGATGACATGCTGTCGCTCTGCTGACTTCTGCAGCCAGAGTCTCTACCCGGCTGCTAACCTCAGAAGACCTTAAAGCAATGGAATGTCGTGGTCAGTGCCATGAAAAGCTCATTCAAATGGCTGCTCTGCCTCTTTCTCAGCGTTTCTACCTCTGTATTTTCTTCCCCGCTCTCTGACTCCCGTCAAGCAGACCTGCTGACTGAGCTTAAGCGCCAGGATAACCAGCACTGGCAAGACCGCATGAATATGTCTTTCCAGACTATGGGGGAGTGGTTCTCTGCCAGGGAAAAAGAGCAGATGCTCAGCGATGAACAGGGGCTCGCCCTTTACCAGCTGAAAGAAGAGCAGGTCACTGCGATTCATCACTTCCTGTCCACAGCCCTTGGATCTTTGGGCTACTTGCGCTTAAACAGCCTGATCCACCTGGGTCAGATCCAGCAGGAAATGCGGGTTCCAAATCAAACCATGCCTTTCCGTATTCGTATGGTTATGTCAGAGAAAATTAACCGGTTTATTCTTACAGGCCCTACCGCAGAGCTGGTCATATCACACAGAGATAATATCTGGACAACAGACACCTTCACCCTGCGACAATGGCCCGCCAGAATTCCACCGGCTCCGGAGCCGGACTTCAGCAAGCCCGATATTCATTACCCTTTTATTCGCTGGCGTGAATATGTGGGGGAATCTCCCCTTGGACAGACAGTCAGTCTGGCTACACGGGTTTTGCACAGCCTGTCAGAGGCAGAGAAACGTAAAGCCTGCATAGTGGAAACAGCCGAATCCCTCTGCTCTTTTGAAGAATGGCCTGAAGAAGTCCCCATAAATGTTTCCCTTGTAGAGTTAAGCGGTAAAGCTTCCTATCTTGCCAGCCAGCTAGCCCAAGAATTACAAAATCATCTAGTACATGACGGCAACAAAGAAGATAACCTCGCAGTGTCCTGGGGAGGTATACTACCTGCCAATACCATGCGAAACGACAATGTCGATATGCTATTCAATCTGAAAAACCAGAGCGGTATATGGCATGTCATAAAAACCAGCAGTATGCCGGAAAGTGGTTTTGCATGGCTTCCACCAGACACGCTTATCCTCAGTTTCCATTCCCATGAAAACAATGGGCAGTACAACCTGAAAAATGGATGGAAATCTGCTCCCACTTCAATGCAAGAGTCTCCTGCAGAAAAATATTTTTCCGAGCCTGCCCAGCAACAGCAGTCAACTATTGTTGACAGTGTAAAGCTGACTATGGCCGGGGGTTCCACAAATGATAGAGAGACAAAGGTTTCTCCAGATAAAAAAGACTCTGAACAAATCATCTGGCTGAAAAACCCCGCATTCCTTAACGGGATGAGTCTGGCGCTGGGATATATGCAAACACACACTGATTCAACACATCAGGTACAGCCTGTTGTCCAGGTTAAGAGAGAAGGACGCCCCCACAAAAATATCAAAGTCCTCTTTTCCATCCGAATGCAAGGCAGTGAAGACCTCTGGCTGAAAGACCTGCCGCTGAATTTTGACGAGGCATTCCAGGATTACCGTTCAAACCTCCGTATTCCAGAGAAACTGGCTGAACAGGAACTGACGTTTATATTCAGTGTCCATGAGCCTGGTACCCGCTACGAAGGTATTTATCAATATAAACTGACGCTGCCTTAGCCAGAGTAATAGCCAAGGACAGAACAGTCATCAAAACTTACTGAAAAATGCAGTGTTCCAAATTAAATGGCGACTCAAACGAGGACAAATTTAACTTTTTATCTCTGACACCCCCTATCCTGCCTATAGATGCCCACCCTACAAACAATGTCCCCAAGGGCTGTTCTCTCCAGGAAAAATGTCAGCTTTCGCCATAATTACTACACAATCCATCATTTTTTATCCCGGGAAAAACCATAATGCTGCGGTGTAATCGTTCTCACCAAACTCTCACCCAACAAAAAAGAGAACGATACACCTATGGATGCCTCTCAAATATCACATCGAACTTCGGAACCGGTTTCCCTGTTTGCGTTAGCACTGGTCTTTATTCTTGGCGTCCAGGTTTTTACCGCCAGTGCCGTTATTATTTCTGACGGAACTAACGTTACTTCCGCCGGAAAGACCTATACAACTCTGAATGAAATCGAAGGTGGCCAGTTGTTATTTCGTACCGGAGATTACGGCCAGTTCCAGCAATCGATACTTCAGAAAAGCCATGTTCAGATCTCCGTCAGCGGTATGCTGGCCCAGGTAAAACTGACCCAGACATTTACCAACAGTACACAACAATGGCAGGAAGGTATCTATGCCTTTCCCCTGCCTGATAACGCGGCTGTTTATCGTATGAAAATCACCATAGGCGAACGGGTTATTGAGGGGGAAATCAAAGAGAAGCAACAGGCCCGGAAAATCTATACAGAAGCCGCCAGTAGTGGCAAACGAGCCGCCCTGGTAGAACAGCAGCGTCCCAATATGTTTACAACCAGTGTCGCCAATATTGCCCCCGGCGATACAGTCATGGTAACCCTGAATTACCAGCAGAATATCAGCTATGACCAGGGCCGGTTCAACCTGCGCTTCCCCATGACCATCACGCCCCGTTATATTCCGGGAAAAGCCATATCAAAATCAGAGTTCGCAGAAGAAACCATCGTCTTTAGCCAGGACACAGGCTGGGGAACAGCAACGTATCAGGTACCCGATGCCGCCAGCATTACTCCTTTCTCCCTGCCCTCTGGCAGCACGCAGAAGATCAATAATCCTGTACAACTGGCTGTCAGCCTGAATCCGGGTATGCCTCTGGGAAAAATCACCAGCCCTTCTCACCAGATTGATATTGCCCGCAATTCCGGCTATTACCAGATCACCCTGGCCACACCCGAAGTCCCCATGGACCGGGATTTTATTCTCAGCTGGAGGCCGGAAGCCGCCCTGGCACCAAGAGCTGCCCTGTTCTCTGAAGCGGAATCCGAAGACAGCAACAGCCTTTTACTTATGCTTATGCCACCCCAGGAGCAGTCAGAGCAACAGTTTGAGGCGCTGCGTCCGTTACGGGAAATGATCTTTATTATCGATACTTCCGGCTCTATGGGAGGCACTTCAATTCGCCAGGCAAAACAGGCACTGGAAACAGTTGTCAGCCGCCTGTCGTCAAAAGACCGCTTTAATATTATTGAGTTTAACTCCAACCATCGAAACCTTTTCTTACAGCCAGTACAGGCTACCGATAATAACCGTCGGAAAGCTCTCGCATTTGTTTCCCAACTGCAGGCAACCGGTGGTACAGAAATGTCTTCAGCTATAGAAGAAGCCCTGATCCGACAGGGTGAAACCCCGAAAGGTTATCTGAAACAGGTCGTCTTTATTACCGATGGATCTGTGGGTAATGAACAGGCGCTATTTTCCCAGATTCAGCGACAACTTGGCCAAAGCCGTTTATTTACCGTAGGCATTGGCTCCGCTCCCAACAGCTGGTTTATGCGTAAAGCCGCAGAAACAGGCCGTGGCACCTTCAGCCATATCGGAAATCTTCAGGAGGTTGCCGAAAAGATGTCGGAGTTGTTCTATAAACTGGAATCCCCCTTGGTAACAGATATCCAGCTGCACTGGCCCAAAGATATACAAATAGACATGCTGCCCGAACAGGTTCCCGACCTCTATGCCGGAGAACCCATTATTATCAGCGCACGGCTACAGGGAAAATCAGGGGAAGGACAACTGCTGATTACCGGAAAAACCGGAACCCGATCCTGGCAACAGAATATCTCCCTTAACCAAAGCGGCCAAGACCAGGGAGTTGCCCGGCTCTGGGCCAGAAAGAAAATTGAACAGCTTGAAGACAGTAAAATCCACGGAGCCGACCCAGAGCAGGTTCGGGCACAGGTTCTGCCCCTGGCGCTAAAAAATAACCTTGTCTCTGACTACACCAGCTTTGTGGCTGTGGATAAAACCCCGGTTCGAGCTGTGGATAATTCACTGAAACAATCCGCTGTTCCCAACAATGCTCCCGCCGGGCAGTCTTCCCAGCCTTATGCCTGGCCTCAAACAGCTAATGGGACAACTTTGAATCTTATTCTCGGTTTACTCGCTCTTTTGGCTGCTCTGGTTATTGGCCGTAAAAATAGAATTATGGTGTCAGCGTGAACAGAAAAAAAATCCTGTCATCAATATTGTTTCTTTCCTGTCTTACAGTTGCCATATGGCAATTGGGACAGGCCGGTTATATATACGCCAAGGCGACACTGGCCCAATACCTGATTGCTGACTCCTGGACACAGACACTGAAAACAGGATTACCTATCAAACCCTGGTCATGGGCTGATACCTGGCCTGTGGCAAGATTGCAGGTGCCGGAGCTTGGCGTTGATCAGTATGTTCTGGCAGGCAGCTATGGCCAAAGCCTGGCCTTCGGGCCGGGCATGGTGACCGACGAATTATCAAAGACTGACCCAGAGACAAAAACTGTCGCTATCAGCGGGCATAACGATACCCACTTTCGCTTCCTGGCAAATATCCGACCGGGAGACAGGATTCAACTGCAAAACCGGGATGGCATATGGCGGCATTTCACAGTCTCACAGACTCAGGTTGCCGATACCAGAACCGGCCCTTTGCATATCCCCGCCGGAGGAGGGCTGGTTTTAATTACCTGTTATCCCTTTAACAGCCTGAATACCGGAGGGCCATTGCGATATATTGTCAGCCTGCGCCCGGCAGTGGAACTCTCACTATCAGCACTCTGACCGGTATCTTTTGCCTATCACCATGGACTTTCCGGCACTTGTGATAACAGGCCGGGCTGATCAATATGGGGTGCAATATCCAGACTGTAAACTGCCGTACCGGAAAGTCTGATCTATAACAACACCATTTATAATAACAAGAGCAGATTAACGGGTGAGACCGTGGAAAAAACAGATACCGGCTTTAAAAAGCTGCTGACCAAAGAGGATATACAGCCTTTCACCGGAAAATCCGATTTACGGGCCTGGTGGATGACAGGGTTTAACTGGGGGCTGGTCGCTCTGGCTTTTGCTCTTCCGGCCCTGTGGTTCAACCCGCTGACAGTTCTTCTCAGCCTGATTCTGCTGGCCAACCGCCAGCTTGGGCTGGGTATTCTTATGCACGAATGTTCCCATAACAGCTTCTTCAAAACCCGTAGCCTCAACAAATATGTGGGTGAATGGTTTTTTTCAGCTCCGCTTATGGCCAGCCTTGATGGTTATCGCAGTTACCATTTAAAACATCATCGGGATGCCGGTACCACAGAAGATCCGGATTACCCCAATTACAAAAACTACCCCGTTACCAAACAAAGCCTGTGGCGGAAAATTCGTCGGGACTTCACCGGCGAGATCGGCATAAAAACCTTTTATGCTGTGCTGCTGATGAGCACTGAGATGCGCGAATATGACATGGTCTATAAAGAGCGAACCACAGAGCGCCGACTGCCCCTGCTAACCATCCTGAAGAATATGGTGAAGAATCTGTATAAAGCGGTGGTTGTACACCTGCTGCTGTGGGGAGTTCTGTACCTCAGTGGTCACGGCTGGCTGTATTTGCTCTGGTGGGTGTCCTACTTTACCTTTTATATGTTTATCCTGCGCATCCGCAATGCCGCTGAACATGCCAACGTGCCCAATCTGCTCAGCCCAGACCCACGGCAACATGCCCGCACGACTTATGCCTGCTGGTGGGAACGTCTGACCTTCGCCCCCAACTTCGTGAACTTCCATATGGAGCACCACTGGCAGGCCGCTGTACCCTGCTACAACCTGAAATCCTTTCACTATCACCTGAAAAACAAGGGAGTGCTGGACGGCGTGGATATTGTGGATGGTTATATTGGCGTCATCCGACGTATGCTGGGATATAAATCCACACCCTCAGAAATTTGAAGAACAACGCTAAAGAACAGGAAAAACAGGAAGTCAGTATGAGTATTTATCATGCTGACTTTCTTATTATCTATCGTAATTGATTACAAAGCTTATGCTCCGGACAGCTTTCCATCTCCCCCTGCTCCCATCCCCTGGCAGAGAGACTCCACTGCCAGTCACCATCGGCAATATCATTGGTGGTAGCGTAATGATCGACCTGTTTAACTGAGGCGTATTTCTCAAGAAAGACTGATTCCTTCCTGCAGACTGCAACGCAGCCCGTGCTAACCGGTTATTTCTGTCTATCCTGTTGCTCCCAGAATTAAGAATAATTTTTTACTTATGACCGGTGATTCCAACAGACTCCCCCATATTGGCTGCCGTTTCCTGTGCCTGATTCTTCCGAGACAGCTTTTACTAAAGCTGTTCTTTCTGGGACTGCTTTTTACTGGTCAGCAGTGCCACGCAGGAGACCCGCCTCCACAGTATCTCTGCCCCTTGTGCCAGGGAGTTCTGGAGTACCCTTTTAAAGCCCGGCCCTGTGGCCACAGCTTCGATCCCTACTGTGCAGAGAACCTTCTTGGCATACCCTGTCCCGCAGAGGGCTGCGGTCAGACAATCACCGCCATGACAGAAGATTCTCAGCTCAGGGAGAAGGTTCTACACTGGAAAAAACAAAACACGGACCTTTTGAGTGAGATTATTAATACCAGTCCTCCCCCATGTATACGCTGTGGAAAACCCAATGGGGATCTGATAGTCACGAACGCGGGAATCGCACACAGAGAATGCTCAGAGGAAACGTCTGCACCCAACTCACCTGAACAGGTTTTACGGATATCAGAAGAGGAATCCATAGCTCCGGGACAGCCTAACGCCGGGCCTTCAGAAAAAGTGGAGTCATCGTCGGAAAAGATCCTTAGAGAAGCTCTCGCAGATTTTCTCTCTTCTGCTCAGCTACAGGATGCCTTTGAACAACTCTCCCTGCAGAGTCCCGCTCCATCTGTTATTGGTGACCATATAGAAGCCGTCCCGAATATTCTGGGAGTACGTTTCGCCGAGCCGAAAGAACTCGAAGGTGTACGTCCCTCCCAGGGTATGAGTTCTTCAGGAATTACCGGTTTAGTGGAATGGCTGTTCAGCAAACAGAAACAACCCTATGGCTATATCTTCCAGGGAATTCAGGATTTTCTCTATAATTTCCCAGAACAACTGAATCGTAGCCTTACATCTCTGCCCACCTCCAAATACCTTATTATTCTGCTAATTAATAAAAGCCTAAGACGCCCTTTCGCCCAATTAATGGCATTAAGCAGAGGACCAGAAAAAACAGGTGGTAAGCTCTATCTTCTCACCACACATGTAAAGCAAGATCATGCCGACAATCATCTGATCGCCTACACAACGCAGGATACACACAACCTGGCATCTTTCACCCAGTTTATGGTGTCGCAACATACCCCTTCCCAAATTCTGCTGCTGAATTTCACCGAAGATGGTGCACCCATTGAAGTTGATTCTTACATCGCTCAGGAGACCATTTACAACTTTCATCCAACACCTGCCCATGAAAGCCTTTCAAATCTGGTTATTGGCTCGATTGCACCGTCACTTGAAGTTTTTGTTCGACGCCCCGAAGGTGAGGCATATACCCTGACCAATCTTTTTGAGTCCAAACCTGGCAGAGTTATTGATGCTGTCGATCTGGAAAGAGCTTTTGTAGGACAGGGACTTACAAAACAGGGAACACGGATTTTTACTCCCGACGCAGATACCAGAATTCTGATGGATCAGGAAGATGAACTGTATAAGGTTTATGCTGCCCAGCAACAAAATGAAGCTATGGATTATTTATTTACCCAACTGCAGGACAGTATTCTGGGCATTGCCCGTATTCAAGCCGTACGGAAAGATAACAGCACCGATTTCTATTACCTGATTTATGAGAACGGCTATTACTTTTTCATAGATGTAGAAGGTATTTACACAACCGTGAAAATTGACGAAGAGCAAATGGGCAACGTGATCCTTAATTCAGACAATCCAGAAAAATTAAAGCAATTTTTCAAAGTGCTGCTGATGGGAAGGAGTTGTCATACAGTCAAAATCACGCCTTATCTCTATAAAGCGACATAAAGCAATACAGCTTTATCATCGACTCAGTACAATCAGGCAGACAATCAGGCAGAAAAGGTATGCAGCTGCTGTACGGCCTTAGCCCAGGAACCATTCATGGCTTCCGGCATAACCCGCGCGGATTCATCAATGGCTTCACGAATCTTTCGGCCATCTTCAAGGGAAGGCTTGTTGAGCACATAGCCAACCACCTTGCTGCTGTCACCGGGATGACCGATGCCAATACGCAGACGATAGAAATTTTTATTATTGCCAAGACTGCTGATAATATCTCGCAGGCCGTTATGGCCACCATGACCACCACCCAGCTTTAAACGGGCAGTCCCCACCGGAATATCCAGTTCATCATGGGCCACAAGTATTTGCTTAGGAGAGATGCGGTAAAAATTGGCCATAGCAGCCACCGCCAGACCACTGCCATTCATAAATGTGGTCGGAAAGAGCAGACGGATATCCCTGCCCTGCAGAGATATCCGTGCTGTCAGCCCGTGGAATTTCTTCTCAGGCTGAAGAGTAGCACCGGCGGAGCGAGCCAGCTCTTCAATAAACCAGACGCCGGCATTATGGCGGGTATCGTCATATTCACGACCGGGATTCCCCAGCCCTACGACCAGTTCTATGGGAGCGTCAGCTGCCTTAGTCACAAATACCCTGCCTGTTTACCGGTTGTCCAACTTATTCTTCGCCTTCGGCTTCTTCGCTTTCTTCGCCTTCAGCTGCTTCACCACCGCGAGGAGCGTTAATGCTCACTACGGGCAGATCGTGATCCGCGCCATGGGTCAGCTGAGTCAGAGTTACGCCAGCCGGTATGGTCAAGTCGGACAGGTGCAGGGAGGCACCCAGTTCAACAGCAGCCATATTAACTTCGATGAACTCAGGCAGATCTGCGGGGAGGCAGCGTACTTCCACTTCCTGCAGGTTGTGAGCAACAGCACCACCTGCCTTAACCCCAATAGAGGTTTCTTCGTTGATAAAGTGCAGAGGAACAGTAGTGGTGACTTCATGAGTAGCGTCTACACGCAGGAAGTCCATGTGCATGGCGTCGCCACGGGCAGGATGACGCTGTATATCTTTCAGCAGAGCCTGTTGAGTCTTGCCATCAACAGATACAGTGATGATGGAGGAATAAAAAGCTTCAGCTTCCAGAGCCTTACGTACAGCCTTACCTTCCAGGGTTATCTGGACAGGAGCGGCTTCACCGCCGTAAATGATAGCCGGTACCAGATCAGCGTGGCGCAGGCGGCGGCTCGCACCTTTCCCTACATCCTTACGCTCTACAGCGTTCAGAGTAAATTCGGACATGACAGTCTCCAGTTAAGAACTCGGCGGATTTGCGACCAATCCACCCAAAAAGCAAGCGGCGTATAATAACGGCACCACAGCCATTTGCCAAATGATTCCGGAGGTTTTTTACCCTTAGAACGACACCAGATATCCCTATTTACCAGTAACAGCATTCACCACTACAGCATCCACCAGAGCAGCCCCTGGCAGGTTTTCCTGTTACACAAGGCAGGCAGCCGGATGAATTCTCAGTAGTTGCAATTCCCATCATAATTACAAACCGGCCAGGGAGCATCATTATTATCGACACAACGCAACTTGCTGTTGAACAGTGTTGTATAGCATCTTGAGCAGTGCCCATGCTGGTCACAGCAGGCGGAACCCTCATGCTTATCCGAACCACACTCCGGCTCGTCTCCCCTGACCGATGATCCAAAAAGTAAGATGAATGAGGAAAAGCACAGCCCAAAGGTGCTGAGCCTGATGCTCTTTACCATATTCGCCATAACCGACTCCTGACTGATGATAACTGCACACCCCTTATATATAGTCATTACATCAGGGTTCAACAAAGTTCTCAGGGGCGTCCTCAGGAGCTATTGACAGGGTTCTGGTTTTACAGAGGCTTGCCCCCGAAGAACCCGGAATACCGGTTCAGGCCAATCGGCCCTTGCACCCTCGCGATAATTGAAACTCATCACCTTACCGGTACCCTCCGCGACCACCCGGTTCTGGCTTTCACTGACTACGGTGTAGCGCTGGACACAACTATTCTGGGTCAGTTCCTCCACTCGAATTCCGACATACACGGTATCTGGAAAAGTTAACGGTGCTTTAAACCGACAGCTGGTTTCGGCAAGAATGGGGCCAACCCCACCCTTATTCATATGCTTCATCAGGTTTAGCTGTTCAAGATGCTGGATGCGGGCATTTTCAAAGTAGCGGAAATAAATGGTGTTATTGACGTGGTTAAAGGCATCCATCTCGCCCCAGGTTACCTTATGGGTATAAACACAGACATTGTCCTGTAACAACGCATGCATGATCGACTCCCGAAAGTGGAAAAATGGTCTAATAACCTTATCCCGGCTCCCACTGCAGCACACTTGCCAAAACTATCATCCTGACCTGCATACTGTGCCCTCACACCCAAAACAGGCGCGAGGGCCGACAGCCCTGTCTTACAGATCAAAACGATCCAGGTTCATCACTTTGGTCCAGGCGGATACAAAATCACGGATAAACTTCTCCTTCCCGTCATCACAGGCATAAACCTCTGTCAGCGCCCGCAGTTGTGAGTTGGAACCAAAGACCAGATCTACCCGTGTCGCTGTCCACTTCCGCTCTCCAGTTGAACGATTCACTCCTTCAAACAGCTTCCGATCCTCAGACATGGGTTTCCATTCAGTTTCCATATCAGTGAGGTTTACAAAGAAGTCATTTGTCAGGGTTCCCGGCTGGTCAGTCAGAACCCCATGACCGGTTCCACCATGGTTTGCTCCCAACACCCTCATACCACCAACAAGAACCGTCATTTCCGGCGCTGTAAGAGTGAGCAGCTGGGCTTTATCCAGTAACAGTTTTTCAGAAGAATCAGTGCAAGCGGCCTTCTTATAGTTCCGGAATCCATCGGCAATAGGTTCAAGAACCCAGAATGAATTCACATCTGTCTGCTCTTCAAGAGCGTCAACCCGGCCAGGAGTAAACGGTACCTCGATATTCATACCGGTATTTTCAGCTGCCTGTTCAATCGCGGCGCAGCCACCCAGGACGATCAGGTCTGCCAGAGAAACAGACTTGCCAGATCGGGCTGAGTTATAGGTTTTCTGGATTCCCTGATAAATCTCAAGCACTTTCTGCAGCTGCTTCGGCTGGTTGGCTTCCCAGTGTTTCTGAGGCTCCATGGCGATACGGGCACCGTTAGCGCCGCCACGATAATCCGAACCACGGAAAGTCGAGGCTGAAGACCAGGCTGTATAAACCAGTTCGGTAACGCTTAAGTCTGAATCCAGTATCTGCTGTTTTAGGGTAGCGTTATCTTCGCTGTCCACAAGTTCATAGTCACGCTGGGGTAACGGGTCCTGCCAGATCAGGTCTTCCTGTGGCACTTCAGACCCCAGATAACGGGATTTCGGCCCCATATCCCGGTGGGTCAGCTTGAACCAGGCACGGGCAAAGGCATCAGCGAACAGCTCCGGATTTTTATGGAAGCGTTTGGATATTTCCCCGTAAATCGGATCCATGCGCATGGCCATATCCGCAGTGGTCATGATAGTGGTTACACATTTGGAAGCATCATGGGCCTGCGGTGCCATATGGTCCTCGGTGACACCCACGGGAATCCACTGCCAGGCACCGGCGGGACTTTTCACCAGATCCCAGTCATATCCAAACAGCAGATCGAAATAGCTGTTATCCCAGCGAATGGGGTTTGGTGTCCAGGCACCTTCAATACCACTGGTAATCGTATCATCCCCCTTGCCGCAGCCATGGCTGTTTTTCCAGCCGAAGCCCATTTCCTCAAGAGGAGCAGCTTCTGGCTCCGGACCGACCAGGTTCGGGTCGCCTGCACCATGGGCTTTACCGAAGGTGTGGCCTCCGGCGGTGAGGGCAACGGTTTCCTCATCGTTCATACCCATGCGGGCAAAGGTTTCCCGAATATCCCGACCTGAAGCCAGTATGCTGGGCTCACCATTGGGGCCTTCCGGATTTACATAAATCAGCCCCATCTGAACCGCCGCCAGAGGATTCTCCAGCTCACCTTTGTCTGAATAGCGCTTCTCACCGAGCCATTCGCTCTCCGTGCCCCAGTACACATCTTCTTCCGGTGCCCAGATATCTTCACGGCCACCTCCAAAACCAAAAGTCTTCAGACCCATAGACTCGATGGCAACATGACCGGCAAGAATAAACAGATCTGCCCAGGACAGGTTCTTGCCGTACTTTTTCTTGACCGGCCAGAGCAACCGCCGGGCTTTATCCAGGTTACCGTTATCCGGCCAGCTGTTCAGGGGAGCAAAGCGCTGGTTACCACTGTTGGCACCGCCACGACCGTCGGCAGTACGGTAGGTTCCCGCGGCATGCCAGGTCATACGAATCATAAAAGGTCCGTAGTGCCCGTAATCCGCAGGCCACCATTCTTTGGAGTCTGTCAGTACAGTTTTAATAGATTCTTTAACTTCGCTCAAATCGAGCTTTTGAAAAGCGTCTGCATAATCAAAATCCTCACCCAGAGGATTCTCTTTGCGATCATTCTGGTGCAGGATTTGCAAATTTAACTGGTTGGGCCACCACTCCCTGTTTTGTGTGCCTCTACTAACCTGTCGTGTATTACCTCCATGCATAACAGGGCACTGATCCGTTTTTCCTCTTTCACTTTGCATATCGACCTCCGGTTAAACAGAGACTGAAAAGAAAGGTATCTTGCATCAGGCTTTTTAAACCAATCATGTCTGGGTCGCTATGCCACCCGGATGATTTTTCCCCTTCAACTTTATGCCCAAAAATTGCACAGTGCATAGACAGTATGCGACAAGATCAATGTTTTTCTTTCACCCACAAAAAAGCCCGGCTAATCCGGGCTTTTTGTGGGCGGCATGTCCTCGATTAACGGAACATGGCGCTGATGGATTCCGCATTGCTGATCCGGCGCACAGACTCTGCCACCAGGGGCGACATATCCAGCACACGAATTTTGTCCACAGCCTGGGCAGCCGGACTCAGGGGGATCGTGTTGGTAATCACCAGTTCGTCAAGCTCGGCATTGGTAAGGTTTTCCAGCGCACGGCCGGACAATACCGGATGGCTGGCGTAGGCGATAACTTTCAGTGCGCCTTTGGTTTTCAGAGCCTTGGCCGCCATGCACAGGGTGCCGGCGGTATCCACCATATCATCCACCAGGATGCAGGTGCGGCCTTCAACATCACCGATAATATTCATCACTTCAGCCTTATTGGCTTCAGGACGACGCTTGTCGATAATGGCCAGGTCCGTATTCAGGTTCTTGGCAAAAGCACGGGCACGAACCACGCCACCATGGTCGGGAGAAACAATCATGGTATTCTCAAAACCGCGGCGCTCGATATCGTCCAGCAGTACCGGGGAACCGTAGATGTTATCAACGGGAATATCGAAGAAGCCCTGAATCTGGTCAGCGTGCAGATCTACGGTAAGCACACGGTCAACGCCCACGCTGGCGATCATATCGGCAACAACTTTTGCGCTGATAGGCACTCGGGAGGAACGGGGACGACGATCCTGGCGGGCATAACCAAAGTAAGGCATAACCGCTGTCACACGCTGCGCGGAAGAACGACGCATGGCATCAGCCATTACCAGCATTTCCATCAGGTTGTCGTTAGTAGGAGCGCAGGTGGACTGAATGATGAAAACATCCTTACCGCGGACGTTTTCCTGAATTTCCACGGCGATTTCACCATCGCTGAATCGGCCAACAGAGGCCTTGCCCAGGGGAATGTGTAGATGGTCAACAACTTTCTGAACAAGTTCCGGATTGGAGTTTCCGGCGAATACCATCATTTTAGACACGACAGATACCTTGGATCATTGCGGGTGAAAGAGCTCTGGTTTCGGGGAGGGCTGACATCAAACACGAACAATACTTCAACGCTGGGGTCTATGGCTGGGGTGGCAGGATTCGAACCTGCGCATGACGGGATCAAAACCCGTTGCCTTACCGCTTGGCGACACCCCAATTGACTTCAACGAACAGCACTGCTGCAGTACTTTATTTATTATTTTCTCACCCGAATGCTGGAAGACTACACCGACACCCGAGATAACTGCAACCTGCGAAGGCAGCCTGGGAACCTGCAAGGTACTGTTTTCAGCTATTCGGAAGAGTCCGTCTCCCGAAGGCGGCGCTACTCTACTGAATACAGCGGTTAAATGTCAAACAGGATTATCTCCGCTGCTGCTAACCCGCATTCAGAAGGCCTCAAATCATCTAAAATCCATACACCCTGGTTTTTCTATCAAGTGAATTACCTTGTATGCGAATCCTAGCAATTCATATCATATATTCTTTTTTGCTGCTCAGTTCATCCGATGCTCTGGCTGATCGATACATGCCCTCCCCCCGAGCTCTCCAGCGCATAACAGCCATACTTGATCCCATTCTTGCCCGTGGCGAAGACGTTGTTATTTACAGGGTTAAGTTTTTAGGGGCCAGAGGCGAGCCTGAAGAATTTCAAATAATGGCAGACAAACCTCCCCGTGTTTTCACTGAAGCCCTGCAGGACGACAATATTAGCGAACTCCTGTTTCACACAGATTACATAACAGGAAGGTACAGCGACCAGATCAGGGTAGAGCATGTCTATGTTGATACGGTGAAAACTCCCGACATGAGAGGTGAGTTGCTCATAGGAGAAATTCGTGACCGTGAGGATCCCACATACAGCATCTTAAAAGTAGTAATGGGCGAGGAGCCTTCCCATAGTCCTGAAGACACAGAAACCTTTCTGAATATCACCATAGACAAAGAAAATCTTGACTTTATCAACCCCGATGAAACTAACCGTGGCATTGCAGAACCTCTTAACAGGAAAAGCATAAACAATGCCGTTATTGTTGGTGATTCTGACCCTACCCTCTATGGCAAAATGACTGAAACCATCCTGAAAAACAGGCCCAGAGCCAGGATTATACTTGACCAGGATTTCACCGTACCGCAACGCAACCTGGTTGGTGATGACCCAATCTTAAACATTGGAGATGATTCAAGGCGGGCTTATAACCTGGCAAAAACCAGAGAAAGAAAATGGATGACGGACTTGAAGAAGGAAACAGGTTCTCAAGTCCAACTCAGTAAAGTAGACACAGCGCAGTTTCGGTGCACACATTGATAAGCGGGTACTTATGTTTTATCCCTGATCAGCCAACTGCCATTCGCGAATGGAAAGCATCACACTAACACCGTTTTTCTCTGCCTTGATACGCTCTGGCAACTGTATACCGGCTACCTCCCGGTAACGACCGAAAACAATCTGCCAACCATTCTGCTGCAACTCAGCCAGATATCCCTGGGCATTGAGAACCCGGACATAATCTTCACCGGGAGCGGGAATACCGCGCATCCAGTATTTAAGAGATGAGAACGGTAGCCACCAACCGGTCGCCCGATACAGAACATTTTCTGCGGAATGGGAATTTACCGGCTTCTCACCGGGAATATCCAGAACAACATTTTTACCCTTCCCTTCCAGGCGAGCCAGGGTCTGCCCGAAAGGGCCGGTCATATAAATAGAAAAGTGTACTGGGGTATGTTGCCAGCGAATGGTGACAACACCTGAACGCTCCGAGGTTTTTACGCCGGCCCGGCCATTGATTTTCCAGCTTTCCAGGGCCATGGCTCTGGCTTTATTTATTCCCCAGGCCTGCTCCAGTGCTGACGCGGATAACTCAATCGATTGGGTGTTACGGGCAGGAGTGGTGGTACAGCCAACTAACAGTACCGGCAGTGCCAGTACCAGTATCTGAAAAAGTGATTTCCTGTTCATAGCCTTATGTCGCAGAGAGCGAGGGCATCAAATCCCTTCGATACCCGGGCAGTGTTCATAAAAAATACTGACTATTTATTTTCGGTGCTCTGTAACCTTTCAATAGTAGACTTGAGAATTTCGCTGTCCGGAGTTTGTTCCATGGCCTCCTCCCAGAGTTTCCTGGCCTCGGCCCTGCGTCCACTGACCCAGAGAACCTCACCGAGATGAGCGGCCACTTCCGCATCATCAAATTCGGCGTAAGCCTGCCTGAGATAGCGGATGGCCTGTTCATAATTGCCAAGGCGATATTCAACCCAACCCATGCTGTCAATAATGGACGGATCATTCGGGCTCAGTTTATGGGCCCGACGCACAAGCTCCACAGCTTCTTGGTAACGGGTCGTTCTGTCTGCCAGGGTATAACCCAACGCATTCAAGGCAGCGGCATTTTCCGGGTCCCTGGCGATAATTTTGCGCAGGTCCTTTTCCAGCCTGTCCAGGTCATCAAGCTTTTCCGCCAGCATGGCCCGGGCATAAAGCAGAGACAGGTTATCCGGGTATTTGGCAACGGCCGCATTGTAAACCCTGGCCGCTTCATCATAACCATGTTGCTCCTGCAGGACTTCTCCTTCCATCAGGAACAGCTGCGGGCCGTAATTCGGATATTTTTTCCGGGCATCATGCAAATCCCTGCGGGCCAGTTGCCACTGTTCATGGTCAGAGAGCATTCGCACCAGGGAAGACCAGGCCGGAATAAACTGCTGGCCGGGGTTCACCCGCAGAAAGTGTTTGCGGCCCTCTTCCCAATCATCCATCTGCTCCGCAAGCTGACCAAGGTAATAGTTGGAAACATCTTCACGGCCGGGAATTTTGCTCAATCTGTGCAGATAGAGGCCGGCTTCACCGAACATACCATTCTCCATCGCCACCAGCGCCACAGAAAGCAGTAGATCAGGGTTAGAAGGGTGCTGGCGGGCCAGTATCTCGAACTGCTTCTGGGCACCGGTCAAATCCCCCTGTTTTACCAGTAGCCGACCATACATTAACCGCAACCTTGGAGAATCCGGGTAATCTCTCACAGCCTGCACCAGCAGGGCCTGGGCTTCGTCAGTTCGTTCCATCTCAGACAGAAGGCGTGCTTTCAGCAGCAAAATCTGGGGATCTTCACCATGATCCTTCAGAACCTGGGTGATCTGGGCCAGGGCCCCTTTGGCATCTCCCTTCTGATGCAGCAGCATCGCCCGGCCAATCTGCAGGCTTTCTTCTTCCGGGTAGGTTTTCAACAAAGCGTTATAACGGGACAGAAGCCTGTCCCGGGTTTCGCTGTCCT
Source organism: Parendozoicomonas sp. 209JJ7-1 (assembly GCF_058147085.1). Lineage (NCBI taxonomy): Bacteria > Pseudomonadati > Pseudomonadota > Gammaproteobacteria > Oceanospirillales > Endozoicomonadaceae > Parendozoicomonas > Parendozoicomonas sp. 209JJ7-1. Next base: position 94,007 of record NZ_JBYVJU010000008.1, read on the forward strand.
CGTCCGCAGCCTGCATGGCGACAAAGGCAAAGGGAGCGTCTTCTCCGGCGGCACGCACTTTCGCCAGCAGCTCGATAGCTTCCAGAGGTTTGTCTTCCCAGGCTTTCTCTACAGCGTCAGCCCGAATCGCCAAAGGATTATCCGGATCAACCTCAACCCACAATCTTGCCGCATCTCCGGCCGCCTGGCGGGCATTAATAAAGGCAGCGATCTGATAAGCTCTTTCCGCCAGGCCGGGATCCCGTGTTTTATGTGCCTGCTGCAGATAGTTACCCAGCGTGATGTCATAACGCTGTTCATAGCCGGCAACTTCCGCGACCAGCAGGTCATAGAGGGTATCCGTATCAAAAGAGGCGGGTGGCAACTGCTCTTCAGGCTGCGGGACTTCAGCCCTGACCTGGACAGTATCAGACGTTGCGATGGAATCATCAGCCGAACGGCCTGGCAGATAAAAACCGGCGCAGCCTGTTAAAATACTTAAGGTCACAGCCCCGGCCAGACGCAGGAAAACGCGAGGTTCTGTCCTGCACAAGCGTGGCCGGCAAAAGAATCGGGGGAAAACAGCCATCGGAAATTGTTTTTTTCTCACATGCATGTGAAGTAATGGTCTCATGATGACATAACATTCTCAGGAAAACACCGCACTCCGGAAAAACAACCGATTTGCAGTCACGGGGCATCCATAGGACAATCCCGCTGGTTGCTAAGTGCCCTGTCCTCTTAAGATTAGGAGACCGTCAGAACAGGCGCTGAACAAATATATAAAGCTCTGATATGAAGCTCTGATATAAAGTTCCGGCCAATGGCAACACTCTTTATATCTGTTATCGTCTGCCCCCCGGTTATGAGCGGCAAAAAACAGAATGGCACAATTGGTAGGTTATGGGATTTCTTGCAGTTGGAATTAATCACCGGACGGCTCCAGTCAATCTCAGAGAAACTGTGTCCTTTACTCCTGAGCAGTTAATTCCAGCCCTGCAGGCCCTCAGACAGCTTGAAGGGATTGAAGAAGCCGCGATTCTCTCCACCTGTAACCGCACAGAGATTTATGTTGAGGCTGAAGGCCCTGCGTCCCGACTTCTGCACTGGCTTGGCGAGTTTCACCATGCCGACCCCCAGCTTCTTACTGAACACAGTTACAGTCACTCCGATGCCGAAGCCATCCGCCATATTATGCGGGTCGCTTCCGGGCTTGATTCCCTGGTACTGGGAGAGCCCCAGATTCTCGGACAGATGAAATCCGCCTTTGCCGTCGCTCAGGAAGCCGGCACTGTTCATAACCTGCTGCGCCGGATGTTCCAGAGCGTTTTCACCGCCGCCAAAACTGTTCGAACCCACACCACTATCGGCGAGAACCCGGTGTCCGTAGCCTATGCCGCTGTGACCCTGTCCCGGCAGATTTTTGCCAACCTGAAAAACAACACCGCTTTACTGATAGGTGCCGGTGAAACCATTGAGCTTGTGGCCAAACACCTTCAGGACCAGGGTATCGGCAAGATTATTATCGCCAACCGCACCCTGGAACGGGCTCTGCGACTGGCGGAAAACTTTGATGGCGAAGCGATTCTTCTGGCGGATATTCCGGAATACCTGCAGCGGGCGGATATTGTTATCGCCTCAACCGCCAGCCAGCTTCCCATTCTCGGAAAGGGCGCGGTGGAGCGGGCCCTGAAACGCCGTCGCCATAATCCCATGTTTATGGTCGATATCGCCGTTCCCCGTGATATAGAGCAGGAAGTGGGCGATTTAGCGGACGTTTACCTGTACACAGTGGATGACCTGAAAGAGGTTATAGAGGACAATGTCCGCAACCGTCAGGAAGCTGCCCGGGAAGCGGAACAGCTGATCATCACCAGTACCGATGAATTTCTCGCACACCTGCGTTCCCTCGATGCCGTAGAAGTGGTCAGAGCCTACCGCGGACAGGCGGAATCCATCCAGGTGACAGAGCTGGCCAAAGCCATGCGCCAGCTCGAAAACGGCAAGCCGCCGGAACAGATTCTCCAGCAGCTGGCCCGGGGTCTGACCAACAAACTGATTCACGCCCCCTGCGTACAGTTGCGCAAAGCCGGCAGCGAAGGTCAGACTGATCGGCTTGACTGGGCCCGGGAACTGCTGGAACTCGACACAGACGGAAATTAAGTCCGTAATACTGCCCACATCACCAGAATTTTTAGTGACCGATGAAAGAATCACTGCTCGCCCGGCTCGACAGCCTGGTTGATCGTTTTGAAGAACTGGGCGCCCTGCTCAGTGACCCGGAGGTCATCGGAGACCAGAACCGTTTCCGTAAACTGTCCAAGGAATATGCCGAGCTGGAACCTGTTATCAACAGTTACAAAGAGTTCCGCCAGACCCAGGAAGATCTGGCCGAAGCTCGCTCCATGCTCAGCGACGGCGATGCCGACATGAAAGAACTGGCCCAGGAAGAAATCCAGGACGCCAGTGCCCGCCTGGAAGTCCAGGGGCAGGAACTGCAGATTCTGCTGCTTCCCAAAGACCCTGATGATGCCAACAACGTATTCCTGGAAATCCGGGCCGGCACTGGTGGTGATGAAGCGGCCATCTTTGCCGGTGACCTGTTCCGCATGTACTCCCGTTACGCAGAATCCTGCCGCTGGAAAGTGGAAATCATCAGCGCCAGCGAAGGTGAACATGGCGGCTTCCGGGAAATCATTACCCGGGTTGTGGGTGAAGATGTGTATGCCCGCCTGAAGTTTGAGTCCGGTGCCCACCGGGTTCAGCGGGTACCGGCGACCGAGTCCCAGGGCCGCATCCATACCTCCGCCTGTACCGTGGCCATTATGGCGGAACCCGATGAACAGGAAGAGATTAATATTCGCAAGGAAGACCTGCGTATTGATACCTTCCGCTCCTCCGGTGCCGGTGGTCAGCACGTAAACACTACCGATTCGGCGATCCGTTTGACCCACTTGCCTACCGGGGTGGTGGTGGAATGCCAGGATGAACGTTCCCAGCACAAGAACAAAGCCAAGGCCATGGCCCTGCTCAGCGCCCGTTTGAAAACAGCGCAACAGGATGCCCACGCCAAGGAAATTTCCGATACCCGGAAAAACCTGGTGGGCAGCGGTGACCGCTCCGAGCGTATCCGCACCTACAACTACCCCCAGGGACGGGTGACCGATCACCGTATCAACCTCACCCTGTATAAGCTGCCGGACATCATGGAAGGGGATCTGGCACCGGTGATTGAACCCCTGGTGACCGAACACCAGGCGGATCAGCTGGCCGCCCTCTCCCAGGAATCCTGAGGCCGCTGTGCAAATACAGGACATTTTAAACCGGGCCGGGGAACTGGCCCCGGTCAGTGATACCCCAAGGCTCGACCTGGAACTGCTGCTCTGCCATGTGCTGGACAAACCCCGCAGTTTTCTGTTTTCTCGCCCGGAACACGCCCTTTCCAAAGAACAGGAAAAACAGATACAGACGCTTCTGGAACAGCGCCTTTCCGGGCACCCGATAGCCCATCTTACTGGCACACGGGAGTTCTGGACCCTGGAACTGCTTGTTGAACCAAGCACGTTAATTCCCCGCCCGGACACTGAGTGTCTGGTGGAACAGGCTCTGGAGCTTTGCGATCCTCGCCCAAAATACGTGCTTGACCTTGGCACAGGAACCGGTGCTATAGCTTTGGCGCTTGCCAGTGAACGGCCGGGATGGCAGGTATACGGCTGTGATCGCGTACCAAAAGCCGTTGCCCTGGCCAGGAAAAACGCCAGCCACAACAGGCTTGAGCGGGTCACCTTCTGCGAAAGCTACTGGTTTGACCAGCTCCACCAGCTTTCCGTCGAGAAACACTCTTTTGATCTTATTGTCAGCAACCCGCCGTATATTCGGGATGATGACCCGCACCTGAACCAGGGAGATGTCCGCTTTGAGCCATCAAGCGCCCTCACCTCCGGAACAGATGGTCTGGATGATATTCGCCATATAGCATCCCAAAGCCCGAAATGGTTGAACGACAACGGCTGGTTAATGGTGGAACACGGCTATGACCAGGGCGAGGCCGTTCGAGCCATTTTTGCTGAAAACGGTTTCTCCGATATCTGCACCAGACAAGATCTGACAGGGCATGACCGCATTACCCTTGGCTGCCTGAAACAGGACAGCCATCTGGAAAGGAATACCAAACCTTATGATGAATGATGATCAGCTGCTGCGATACAGCCGGCAGATTATGCTTCCTGAATTTGATATCGCCGGACAGGAAAAACTTCTGAAAGCCCGTGTACTGATTATTGGTGCCGGCGGGTTGGGCTGTCCGGTCGCGCTCTATCTCGCCTCCGCCGGTGTCGGAACCCTGGTGATCAGCGACCACGACCAGGTGGATATGAGTAACCTGCAGCGACAGATTGCCCATACTACCCGGGATATCGGCAAGGACAAGGTGGTTTCACTGAATGAAACCATCCATGCCCTGAACCCCGATACCCATGTGATGGCCATTACCCACAAACTGGAAGGAGAGTCCCTGAAAGAGCAGGTAGAACAGGCGACACTGGTTATCGACTGCACCGATAACTTCCCGTCCCGTTTTCACCTGAACAGTCTGTGTGTACAGACCCGCACACCATTGGTCTCCGGTGCGGCAACAGCCTTTAACGGGCAGGTTGCCGTTTTTGACAGTAGAGATCATGGCGCTCCCTGTTACAACTGCCTGTACAGTGATGTTGATGAACAGCAATTGTCGTGCAGTGAAACCGGAATTCTTGCCTCTGTCGTCGGGGTTATCGGCTCCCTTCAGGCCACGGAAGCTATCAAAGTTATTACCGGCATCGGAAAACCCCTGGCTGGCCGCCTGCTGATTTTTGATGGCATGACCATGGATTTCCGGACAATGACATTGGCAAAAGACCCGGACTGTAAAACCTGCGGCAGCTAGCCCAGATATTTCACCATTGTTTTTCAGCGGGCCGAAGCCCTGCGTCGTTTCCTGAAATATGCCCTTAACCACCCTTTTATCTGTCTTTGCCGCAGAAGAGATATTGCCCGGCACTGGCGTGAAACGGTGCTGTGCGATTAACCTGCTCGGTAAATATCAAATCCCGGATCAGGATGCAGGTACAGTCAGTGGCATCCCCAAAGAAAGCGTCGTTAAACTCCTGGTTACTGTGACCTGAATAAGTGAAATACCAGAAACCCGGTGATCCCGGCGCGAACTTATTATACTTTCAACCTCTGCCTCCACCGCCAAATGGGCACGACTCCTGCCCGGTCTGGCAGCAGGCTCCCAGGGTTTTGGGAAGCGGTAAGCCGCAGGATCGAATTCGATGTTCAGGCTGCGGTCTATATGAACCGTAGCATCAGTTTTTTTGCAAAAATGAGGATTTACAGACAGTCATGCCAAGGGTTCTACGTTTTCGGACAGGCACTGTTTATACTACGCCTTATTATAAAAATTGGAGCCGTTATCGGGGAAGCCTTCAAAATGATAAGCAAATTCTTTCGAGTCCTGTTGATATTCTTACTGGCCTATAGCATTGTCGGCTTTGCTGTACTCCCTGCCCTGGTTCATCTTTCCATAGACCGTCTTTCTCTCCGTTACCTGAACGTTCCTTTGCAGATTGGTTCTGTCACATTTAACCCATTTACCCTGCGCTTTGGTCTGAATAATTTTCACATTGGCGATAAATTTCATGCTCCTCTGATAGGTTTCCAGAAGTTGGAAACACAGCTGTCATGGTCATCCATCAGTCAACAGGCACTGCTTATTGAGCATATTGCTCTTATCAATCCGGTTGCAGATATTCGCCTGAACAAGGATGGTCAGCTTAACCTTGCAAGCCTCCTGAAAGGTTTCCCATCCGAATCAGACACTGATAACAAGCCAGACAACCCACCACAGACAAACACTGAACCGCGTATACCCGTTGTACTCAAAACCCTTCGTGTTCAGGGTGGGTCTGTAAAAATGACAGATGCTGCAAATACTTCCCCGACGCAGCCTTTCCATACAGAACTTCATGGGTTCGATATCCGTGTCACAGATCTGCGCATACCGCAAATAACGGGCAAGGCTCATATATCTGTAAAAATACAACAGGAGTCTGACGTTACCCTGGATATGGCCCTGAAAACGGAACAGTCAGTATCCGCCCGCATAGTTATAAATAATATTACACTGCCCCTTATACAACCCTACCTGGAACCGTTCCTGTTTATCTCTCTGCACCAGGGTACGTTGTCAGGAAAGATCGATGCCATCTGGAACCCTGCCGACCAGCTACAGGCATCCGGCAATGTAAATATTAATGACCTTTCCCTGAAGGACTCCCGGGATAATTCACAGGTTCTGGACTGGCAGAGTTTGAGGCTGGATGGCCTGAACTTTCAGCAGAAACATAACAGCCTGAGGCTGGCTACAGTCACCCTGAACAAACCTTCCGCAGTTGTGGTTATCGATAAGCAGTTGCAGGTCAACTTTGCTGGGCTTGTGAAACCGACTACAAAACACCAGGCAACAGATACGCCCCAGAAAAAGCCAATGGCAATTGCCATAAATACCTTTAACATAAACGATGGTGCTATTCAGTTTGCCGACTACTCCTTCAAGCCGGGTTTCAGTGCTCCCATTACCGGCCTCAAAGGTGACGTCACCGGGTTTAACAGTCTATCCTCTACGCCAATAACCCTGACTCTGTCTGGTAATGTGGATAAATATTCCCAGGTTCAGATTTCCGGACATCTTATACCAACTGCACCCCTTGAAGATTCTGCCGTTAAACTGTCTTTTCAGGATCTTGGACTAACGACACTAACACCATACTCCGGACGTTTTGCTGGCTACAAAATCCGCAAGGGTCGGATGAACCTGAACCTGGACTACACCATCAGGAACAGCCAGCTGAACGCCCGGAATCATATTGTTCTGCGTCATTTGACCCTTGGCGATAAGGTAGCCAGCGAATCTGCCATCAACCTTCCTCTTAAGCTGGCTATAGCACTTCTTAAAGACCGGAACGGAAAAATACTGGTGGATCTGCCGGTCAGCGGTGACCTGGATGACCCTGAGTTTGAACTGGGTCCGGTTATTCGCATGGCCGTTGTGAATTTCATTACCAATATTGTTTCCGCCCCCTTCGACTTTCTGGCCTCCCTGGTATCCGGTAATGGGGAAGAAATGTCTACCGTCGCCTTTCTTCCCGGCAGCAGCAGGCTCAATCCACAGCAGCAAGACACACTGAAAAAGCTGACGGACGCTATGAACCAGCGCCCGGAACTGCAACTGGATATAGAGCCCTTTACCGATAAAACCCTTGATGGCCCGGTTATTGCCAAAACGCAGTTACAGAAACTCCTGCAAAAGCATTATCGGGAATTATTAAAAGGCACCGGACAATCACTTCCCAAAGAAGCAAACCCGGTTATTCCTGATAAGGAGCTGGAGACAATAGTTCAGGCTATCTCCATTAAGAAGTCCATTCCTCTGAATACCAGCCTGAGTACCACTGAAAAGCTGAAACAGCTCATCAGTCAGTGGCCCATACCAGCAGAAGCCCTGCGTACTCTGGCTATAAAGCGGGCCAAAAGTATAAAAGACGCGCTTATCGGTCAGGGGCTGGAATCACGCCGTGTTTATATTCTCAGTGCTCAGGAAACCTACCTGCCTGCAGGAAAAAGTACACACATAATTACTCAACTAAAGATATCAGCGGAATAGCGGTGGCAGGCGGTGACAACCAAATATCGGTTACAAAATTCCGGTGGTAAACAAAACCAGATAAAAAAGCCCATGGATCAGGCGGAACCCATGGGCAGACTTATTTTATTCAGGCATTCGAGGACAGGCTACTCTCCATCTCTGCACCGTCATCTGCTGTTGTTATCACATCGTCTTTTTCTGGCAGTTGTTCCGAGAGTGTTTCCAGAAAGTCATCTTGGTCCGCTTCCACCGGTAGCGATGTCAATGCCGGTGCCGGTTTTGACGTTATAAATGGATTACCGGCTTTCTTTTTCGTCTGCGGTTCTATTCCGGTGCCATAGTAATAGCCCTTCACCCGGTTATAGCCCTCATAGGTGTAGTGCTTGGCAGTATCGTAAATCGCGCTGCCCACCAGACCGCCTGCGATTGAACCGATATATTCAACCGGGAACATGGATGACACATAGGGCACCGCAAAGGCGTAAGGCAGAACAGCATGTCCGATGGCGCTGCCCGCAGCCACCGGAAGTGCCCTTACTGCTGCGTCGGCCATGTCATAGGCAAACTCTGTCCCTGTTGACCGGCCTTTCCAGTATTCGTAACCCGCAGCCGCGGAGCGTGCCGCAAAGCTGGAAATACCGCCGGAAATAACGCCGGCAAAATTGTTTCTCAGGCCAGCCGACTTGAGTACATAAGGGCTGGCATCCTTAAACATATGCAGCTTGTCCGCGACCCATGGCATAGCAAGACTGTTTACACCGGAATTGATAGCCATCATGGTACCGGTATAACTGGCCCGCTCATGCTGCTCGTTGCTTTCCTCCACGGTGGTATCCCAGGGCAAAGTACCGTGATTGTAATAATCACTGATGGCATCTATACCACGCTGCATCATATAACCGGTGGCCCAACCCGTACCCGCTGCATACAGAGTTTCCATAACCGGCCCATAGTACTTCTGCATGCCTGTCGCCCTTTTCAGGAGGAGCTCCTGGGCATAACTGTCCTCAAGGCTTTTTACGACATGGCCAACCCGCTCTTTCTCCATTTGCTGGCGCATTCCATCGGTCAGCTTCACATATTTGTCATACTCCGGCTGACCAGCCCCCTCTTTGAGAACCATCTGAAAAACCTTGGGCTTATTGCCTTCAAGATTCTTCAGAGCTTTTCTGGTCAACTCACCGTCATGGCTGGCATTGGTAAAGGAGAAGTAGGAAGTGCCCCTGACTTTATCCACAATATGAACCGGAACCGCTGACTCATAACCAGAGGAACGCACCAGTCCATCCAGGGAAGTCACCCCCTTCTGCTTCATATTGTCTTTTACCAACCGGGCCAACCCTTCAGGTTGATAAGCCTCTTTGTTGTAGAAGCCTTTCAGCCAGGCTTTCCAGCCGGCTTTATTCAGAGCTTCCTGCATTTCATTAACCTGGTCGTCAAACGCCATAAACCGGTCTGGCTGCTGCCCGGCTTTATCCATAATGCCTTTCATCTGCTTAAGGGCACCTTCCGCGCTGGAGCTGTTCACGACACCATGGCTGACGCCATTGACTCGCAGCAGCGACACCGCCAGATCGCCGTTTTCAATGTACGACGGAGGCACCTCACTCCCTTTTAAACCTCCCCAGGCTTCGGCCAGCTTACGGGTCAGATAGGAGACATAGCTTTCATTTCTCAAACCGCTATCAGGCTCAAAAAGAACTCTGTCGTCCATGCGCACGGCGCTCTGAAGGGTTCGGGTCACGCCCCGGCCGACATCTTCCATTTTTACTTCAAATTCTTTGTTGGCGACAACATTCTTCAGCAACTTGTCTATCACCATCATGCTGCTGGCCTGGCCTGCCAGCTCCAGACCGGAATCCCCGGTAAACTTCACCCAGTTACTGGCTTCGTAATTTACCTTCTCGGTCACGGCGAAAAATTCAAACTCTTCAGGAATCTCCAGCTGTTTATACAAGCTGCGGAAACGTTCCTTCAGGCCATCAATCTCTTCCATTTTCGGTTGCAGATCGTCACGATCCCCGGTCACCATCATCTGCACCACTTCCTGGCTGAGGGTGCCAATCTGCTTTTCCAGTTCCTGCAGTTCCTGCTGCAGATCCTTGCGCTGGGATAGAGAATCGGGAAGATCATCGGGGATAACCACGTCATAACGCATCTCTTTATCAGTCAGCATCTGCCCCAGGTACTCCAGCCCTGTTTCAGACTTTCGATAGATGCGAATATCCAGGTCACCGTTAGCGCGCCGGAAGATCAGCACGCAGTTACCCTGCATAAGGTTGTCACGTTCATTAAAGTTACCCTTGCGGCTGAGGCTGATCAGAAGTGTCCGATAGGCTTTGTAGATATTGTCTTCAAACTTGCTGCTGTCCACAGCACTACCTGCTCCGCCCTGTTCGATCTCTTCCAGAGTGAATGCCAGACGACGGAGATGAAGCTTACCGTAGGTGCCGGCGCTGTTATGGGCGTCAATTACTCCGGGGCCATGTTCACCATCAAAGCTCAGGGTCATCATGCCGTTCTCACCTTCCTGAACCTGGGTCAGACCGGTGATATCCCCCGGAACACCTTCCGGTACATCAAGATGGAGCTGAACCCCGCTGCCGGTATCTTCCAGCCTTCCTGTGGCAAACAGAATCTCTGCGGGCGTATTCTTTCGGACTGTTTCCACACCTGCTTCCGCAGACAAACCGGTCAGGGACGCTTCCGGTATGCCAGGCTCAACGCCTTCTGCCCAGCTGCGGGTGATTCCGGATATGGCCAGACAGAGACTGCCCGCCACCAATAGCCCTGACCCGGCTAACGATCTTTTCTGTGCCCCTGCAACCATGTTCAACTCCGCCCGAGTGGTTTTTTTGGAGTGAACAAGTCTTGATCAGAACGACCGTTCTGCAAGTTAAAAAGCTTTGCAGAATGTTTTTTCCCGGCACAGGACGTAAGAAAAACCCGGACAGACTGGTTTCTTCTAAAGAAAATCAAAGAGTTAGAACAAAACGAAAGGGCAGGAGAAAAAGCTGAAAATATTTCCGGAGCAGCTCGCAAAAGGGCTGCACCGGAAAATAGAGAGGGCTTACACCAGTGCGCGGGCGATAATTTCTTTCATAATTTCGTTGGTACCAGCGTAAATACGCTGTACCCGGGAATCGGCCCAAGCCCTGGCTACAGGGTATTCCCACATGTAACCGTAACCCCCGTGGAGCTGCAGACACTCATCAATAACTTTGCACTGCAGATCCGATGTCCAGAGCTTGGCCTTGGCGGCTGTAGGTACATCAAGCTTGCCTTCAATGTGAAGCTCAAGGCACTTATCCACAAATACGCGGGCAACGGTCAGTTCCGTATCCATCTCAGCCAGCTTGAAGCGGGTATTCTGGAACTTGGAGACAGACTTCCCGAAGGCCTGACGCTCTTTCACATACTCAATAGTCTGCTTAAGGATGGACTCAGCACTTGCAATAGCGTTAATGGCAACGGATAAACGCTCCTGGGGCAGTTCCTGCATCAGGTAAACAAAGCCCATGCCTTCTTTACCCAGCAGGTTCTCTTTAGGTACCCGTACGTCCTCAAAGAACAGTTCTGAGGTGTCCTGGGCCTTCATGCCTATCTTGTCCAGGTTACGGCCTTTCTGGAATCCGGGGGTGTTGACATCCACCAGCAGCAGACTGGTACCTTTCGCGCCGGCGGACATATCAGTTTTCGCCACCACTACCACCATATCAGCCTGCTGACCATTGGTGATGAAGGTTTTGGAACCATTCAGGATATAGTGGTCGCCATCCAGAACAGCAGAAGTACGCACGCCCTGAAGGTCAGAACCAGCGCCCGGCTCGGTCATGGCAATCGCGGTCACAATTTCACCACTGATCATACCGGGCAGATACTTCTGTTTAATCTCTTCGGAAGCGTAATGCTCGATATAGGGTACGGAGATGTCGGAGTGCAGGCCAAAACCGATACCTGACAGGCCAAGACGGGCAGTCTCTTCCGCTACAATGGCGTTATAACGAAAATCAGCGCCTGCACCGCCATACTTTTCATCAACAATAGGGCACAGGAAACCAAACTCTCCGGCTTTGTTCCATAAAGCCCTGTCTATCTGTCCGTTCTTTTCCCATTTAGCATGATACGGCACGGCTTCCTGTTCCAGGAAACGACTGACGCTATCCCGAAACATTTCATGCTCTTCTTCATACACAGTTCTTGGAATCATCAGATGCTCTCCCCTGTTCCTGATTTTGACCAGGTCACTTTGCCAGAGAGTAGGTATAGCTGTCGCTGGCATTTGCAGTCAGTTGGACTGACGTCTTTTTTCACAGCAAAGCCAATTCACCTTCTATACTCCCTGCCCGGCAAGAGTTAACTCTGGAATAATATGCAACGACCCCATGCTTTTATAAGAACCCTGACGGGTATTTTCATACTCTTTCTGGTTTTTCTTGGGGGAACACAGGCAAGCGCAGCAGACAGCACGGCCCATGCCATGCAGCATTTGAGATCTGGCAATGCTTCCCCTGTGGAAACGGCTCCGTTAGACATCGAAGCTTTTTACAAAGGAACCAGTTGGAAAAACTATTTTCAGAATGAAGCCGTTGTGTTCGGCAAAACCCTGGGAGCTGCCTTGGGCTGGCAGATTGCAGCATCCTATGCAGGCTACGCCAATACTGTTGTCTCAGAGGCCATTCTGCACGCGTTCACCTCATTTACCAGTAGTGACTCCTACCAGGAATTTGTATGGAAAGTATTTTCTCAGAACCTTGACGTCCCTCTTTATTTACTGGTTCCCAATTATCCTGGTTCCTATCTGAAAACAACCGCCTGGATTGCCAAACAGGCTTTGGCCATTACGCCACTGGTCATATCAATTATTCCTGATGCCCTGGCCCAGCTGCGTTCTTACAAAGACCAAAGCAAAGCCATTCGCTTTGTCCATACAGAGCTGAACCCATATTTTCCTTTCACTTTAAAACTTAAGGCAAACAACCCAGACCCGTGGATTGAAACAGGGTATTTCCAGGAATATCCATCTCCAACAACAGAACTGGAATTTACCTTGAACAAAATTGCGACAGCCATGAAAGAAAACGCTGTCGTCAACATAAAACTCTATCCCCGCCGTTTTAACGGACACCTGCTATTGCTGGTTCAGCCGTTCTTCGCAACTGAGCAGAAGGAAGGTCGACCTGGCCCGGTTTATCATCTGCAGGGGATTTTTGGCAACCAATACAGTCAGTGGTGGCCTCAGCAAGTCATCGAACGTCGTCTCGGAGGAGGCCCCGTGCCGTGGTTGCAGAATAAACCATCAAGAACAGTCTCTCCCCTCCATATCTCCATTCTGGAACAACTGCCGGAGCTTCTGGCAAACGCATCCAGCCTGTATCCAGAAAATAGTGAAGACCTTGAAATCAAAGGAACACCTGGGGAAAGAAATGCGGATATAAATAAAATTCTTATTTCTGCCAGAGACTGGCCTACAGATATAAAGCTTTCGGCCCATGAAGCAGATATTGATTATTCAGGGCATCTTGCAGTAATCAATCAAGGTTCAGGCAGGCTGTTGATAAACAGCGTATTAACTCGGGGAACAACATTACCCAATATATTTATTCACAGTCGTCCACTGCATGAGGGTGAAACGATAATGTGGCCAACCTCATGCCAAAGCGATATTCCTCCTCCACGGGGAATTGAAATGCTTACCCATACCGCTGCCCGAATAGTGTTTACCCTGGCCGCAACACAGCTTGCCAGATCTATCAGCGAAATTGTGGAAGAAAATATGTTCAGGGAGTACCAGATCAGGAAAGCACCATCCTCACATAAACCGAAAGAGAAAGAGCAGGTACTACCACCTCCTGTACTACCACCTCCTGACAAACAGGCAAAACCAAACTCGCCCCCAAAGTCATCTTTAGAACATGCCAGAAATCTCGGGCATCAAGGAGTATGCGCAACTACAGGAACGACGAGACATCAAACACTGCAACAACAGTTTAATGAGCTGAATATTCTCTGGGATAATTATTACCGCATGCGTGAACGGGTGCCCCCTGGCAATCTTCAGAGTGAGCAATCTTCAGAGTGAGCAATCTTCTGTTGAGCAACCCTCACTCGGGCTGTCTTCAGCCAGGCATGATATGAGCATTAATGCTTACAACGCTTCGGAATAGCAGTCTTCGGAATAGCGGTCTTTGAAATGGTGCCTTTCAATACAGGCGATCTTCACTGTCCAGGGGAATGCCGGCCAGGGATTTTACCAACCTCATGGCCTGTTCTATTGAGCGGAAGCGGTCAAGAAACTCCTCCTCAGGTGTCAGTACTTCATAACTGATCGAAGTGACCACTCCATTTTCATCACATTTCTCTACCCGATAAATAGTGTAACCTTCAACTCCACCAAATTTCTGCCGTTGTGTCTTTGCCATTTTCGTATTCCCTGTTTTATCCACATATATCCTCGGGTTTAGAGAATCACGTGCACTATAGTCTATTTTATACAAGAAAAACCGGCTTACTGCCGGTTTTCTGCTTTAGACGACCAGTGCATTTAACCGGGCGCTGTATATTGTAAATCGTGAATCAGTGATTACAGCCTGGTCCGTGAACATGACCATGTTCCAGTTCATCCGCTGTGGCCTCACGGACTTCCGTCACTTCCACATCAAAGTGCAGGTTCTGCCCGGCCAGTTCGTGGTTAGCGTCGATTACCACTTCATTCTCATGGATGCCAACTACGGTCACAACCCTCGGGCCAATTGCTGTATCCGCATGGAACTGCTGGCCAACAGAGACTTCATGTTCACCAAACTGCTCGCGGGGAACAGGTTGAACCAGGCTGTCGTCAAACTCGCCGTAGGCTTCTGCGGCCTCAACATAAACAGACAGTTTGTCGCCCGCTTTTTTACCTTCCAAGGCATTTTCCAGCCCGACAATAACATTTCCCTGCCCCTGCAGGTAGGCGAGAGGGTCATGGCCTTCAGAGCTGTCCAGCACTTCACCATCATCGTTTTTCAGGGTGTAATGAATCAGAACAACTTTCTTATCTGCAACTGTATCTTCAGCAATAGCCATTAACGGAGCATCCGGAAAAAAATGTAGCTGATTAGGATAACAGCCAGAGAGCTGTCTGCACAGAACCTCTTTACCTGTGTTCAGACAACAGCGGCCTTTCCCATCAGTCTGATACCCTCTTCGGTGATCTGCCATACCGTCTGGTGTCGGCTGGAAGCCTGGGTATCCTTACGAATCAAACCTTCCCTGCGCAGTTTCAGGCGAATTTTACGCATGGATGTTTCAGTGAACTGAAAGTCAGTGGCCGCATGAGCTTCTGTATACAACTTGAGAACCGTTGCCCGGAATCTTTTCAGCAACAACTCAGACAACGCTCGCTGGATCTTGTCTTCACTGCCTTTAGGGGAAAGAGGTTTCAAAAAAGCTTCGCACACATCGGACCAGGCCAGAGAGTCTGAGTGTTCTACTGTTTTACAGTTGCCCCGAATAAATACCTGGCAGAGAAATGAGAAATTCTCCCGGGAGTTAATCCAGCTGGAGATATCCACAGGAACAGATTCCGAATCATCAATATCAGGAACTAACTCAATATTCGTTTTTACAGTCTGGACAGAGATAAGTCCATTCTTCACCCACCCGGGGGCCGGGCGGCTTTTAATAAAAACAGGCCATACTGCACTCAACAGCTCGGGAATATCCTTGCGTTCCAGCCAGTTGACCGAAAAGCAATTATCCAGTTGCGCCCGAAAGGCTTCAAGCCTGGCCAGGGTTTCCGGTTCCTTCACCTGACGACCGAGCCTGCTGGCATCCAACATTGCGGCAAAAACAGGCAATTGTCGTGTAAAAGCCTGATTCAGCTCCCGGTGCTGCCAGCTTACGCCCGCCGGCGGCCGGGCTATATAAGTATGCCCGACCAATAACAGCATATAGTCACAGCTTTCCATTAAAGTCTTTCTTTCAGACCAGGATGCCCGGGGCTCTGGCCACACGGGCATAACTCCCAGGCGCAGTAACCCCGGAAGCAGTGTTTCAACTCTTGGCTCCCCCAGAGCTGGAGAAACACTCACATAAACCCGATAAAACCTGTCTGTCGCCATCTGTTATGAAACCTGTTCCTGATGCAGGCTTATACTTGTGTGATGGATTATAACCATATTTCTCTGGAGGGAACCGGTTCTGCCTTGGAAAAACGAGACAGAATCTATAAAAATGATGATTCCTGAACTGATATCTTCTGCCAATTCCCTCTTCTGGAATTATTGCCTGGTCTATTTTCTTCTTGGAACGAGTATCTGGTTTACCCTGCGCAGCCGGTTTATCCAGTTCCGCCTTTTTCCTCTGGCAACCCGGCTGCTGCTCCATTCACGGGCTACACCTGAAGATAAAAAGAAAGGTATATCCACATTTCAGGCCCTCTGCACCAGCCTTGCCTCCCATGTAGGAACCAGCAACCTTGCCGGTGTCGCCATTGCCATCAACCTTGGTGGCCCGGGAGCTGTATTCTGGATGTGGGTGATGGCCATGCTGGGTATGGCAACGGCCTTTGTGGAAAACACCATGGCCCAGGTCTACAAAACCCGGAATCCGGACGGCACCTTCCGGGGAGGACCAGCCTATTACATTGAAAAAGGATTGGGCCAGCGCTGGCTTGGGCTGGTTTTTTCCCTGTTTCTGATCAGCACCTTTGGTTTTTCCTTTAACGCTGTACAGGCAAACTCCGTTTCCACTGCTATTGAAGAGGCCTTTCATATTCCGGTCTGGGGAACAGGCATTCTTCTGGCGGGTTTAAGCGGTCTGATTATTTTCCGGGGCATTCACATCCTGGCGGAATTTGCGGAGAAGGTCGTTCCTTTGATGGCAGTCAGCTACATAGCTTTGGCGTTAATCATCACCTTCCTCAATATTCATCAATTACCTGATATTGTAACACTTGTGGTACGCAGCGCCTTTGGTCTGGATCACGCTGTCGCCGGAGGAGCCGGATATTTAATGTCCCAGGCTATTGCCCATGGTATTCGCCGAGGGCTGTTTTCTAATGAAGCGGGTATGGGCAGCGGCCCGAACCTTCACGCCATAGCCACTCCTTACCCGGACCACCCGGTCACCCAAGGGTTGGTTTCCATGTTCAGCGTATTTATCGACACCATTGTAATCTGCACGTCCACCGCAGCCATTATCCTGATCTCCGGTGTTGAATTTGGCGTAGCGGGCGAAACCGGCATAGTGCTGACCCAGAACGCCATGGAAGCTACCATTGGCAGTCTGGGCAAACCATTTATAGCTCTTACGACACTGGCCTTTGGTTTTACATCCATCGTTGCCAACAGTTACTACGGGGAATCCAGCCTGCGCTTTATCCAGAACCGGGAGACACTGGTGGTCGGTTATCGTTGCCTGGTGATTGTGATGATTTACTGGGGAGCTACAGGAAGTCTGCCTCTGATCTGGGCACTGGCGGATATTACTATGGGACTGATGACGTTAATTAATCTTGCCGCCATTCTGATTCTTTCGCGGCATGCCTTTCAGCTACTGGATGACTTTGAAAACCAATATGCCGCAGGACGCAGCCCAGTTTTTCAACGGCAAAGCTTTCCGACCATTGATAGTGTGATTGAAGCAAATGTATGGCCCGTAGAGCATCAAAAGTCCTCGACCAAGTAATATCAACATAATCAGAATTACCCATTTTCCCCAAAGAAAAAGGCCAGCATTCCATAAGGAAGAACCGGCCTTTTTACCAACAGCAATTTCATTAACAGTAACCTTATCAACGGCTATTATTTTCAGTTCAGGGGTTAAACCTGATCTTGATGGAACTGTTACCAAAGTTTAGTCCACGAATCTGCACGTTACCGAAAGCAGGTCCCTGGCTGCCTGCGACACGCAGATTATTGAAATTGATGTTCTCGATGTACTCAGGCAGGTTCAGTGTGATTGAGCCTTCAACAAGATTGAAAATCACTGGGGGAACCCCTTCCTTATAACGCACACCTGAGACCGATGTATCTGCCTGCAGAAAGTTCAGTAAAGGAAAGGTAGTACGTGCAATCTGGGTCAGGCCATTCAAACTGGCTCGCTGTTCGGTAACAGCCTGAACATCATTATCAACACCCTGTCCGGCAATGCTGGCCATCTGAAAGTCATTCAAGGGACGTAATTCAGATTTCGAAAAGGGCGACAACATCAACAGACAGCACGCAAACAGAAACACAAAGGAAAAAGCTAAGGTTCGGCGGGGTATCGACAGAACTCCGGCATCACATCTTCCGGTTTTCATAGTGCCTGTATCCTGTGCAGTTTTTTGTGGCTTTATGGCTCCCACAATCTGAAGATTTCGGGAGTTCCGGCCGGATCATCCTTGTCCGGCCTTTCCACTATAGATAGGGAGAGTCCCGGGCAATCGACAAAATACAGGCGTGACCTGTCACCGCTAATGAGCATCGCACCTGCCTCCGGCAACTTTCTAACAAACCCAGCCTTCTTTATTCCCTCTTATATTTATCCGAGAGTATCAACCGCCCCCCCTGTTCTGTGGTAAATTACTGCCTCCATCACCCACACCAGGGCCTGACATGGCGAACAAAAAACAGAGTTTTGCCTTTGAGACCTCTCTCGGCGAACTGGAAAAAACCGTACGTGAACTGGAATCCGGCGACCTTCCCCTGGAACAGGCTCTGGCGGCCTTTGAAAAAGGCATTGGCCTGACCCGGGACTGTCAGAAAGCCCTGGAAGAGGCGGAACAGAAAGTCCGTATTCTGCTGGAGAAAGATGGCCGCACAGAAACCCGCCCCTTTGATCAACCAGGCGAACAAGACACTATTTAAATATGAGCCTGACCATGCCTTTTTCCGACTATCTGTCTCTGTGTCAGAGCTGGACCAACAACGGCCTGAGAAATATTCTTGAGCAATCGGCTTCCGACCATGACCTGCTTCGGGAAGCCATGACTTACTCAACACTGGCCGGAGGAAAACGTGTTCGCCCGCTATTGGTCCGTGCTGCCTGTGAAACCCTGGGAGGAACACCGGAACAGGCTCTTTCTGCCGCCTGCGCTGTGGAATTAATTCACACTTATTCCCTGATCCATGACGACCTGCCCGCCATGGATGATGATGACCTGCGCAGAGGCCGCCCCACCTGCCATAAAGCCTTTGATGAAGCCACGGCTATTCTGACCGGTGATGCCCTGCTGACTTTGGCTTTTGAAGTTCTCTCCGATAATGCCGTGCTCTCTGCGGAAACCCGCCTGCAGCAAACCCTCACCCTTTCCAAAGCCGCCGGTGGACATGGTATGGTGTCCGGGCAGATTCGGGATATGCAGTCAACCGGAAAAAACCTTGATCTTGAAGCCCTGCAGGGCCTGCATCAACGCAAGACCGGAGCCTTAATCAGCGCCGCCTGTCTGCTGGGCGCCCAGGCTGCCGGTGGAACACTGGAACAACTCAGCGCCCTTTCCCGGTATGCTGACGCTATTGGCCTGGCCTTCCAGGTTCAGGACGATATCCTGGATATCACCTCCTCCACGGAAGTAATGGGAAAGAACCAGGGCAAGGATATTGAACAGGGCAAGAACACCTATGTTTCCCTGCTGGGTCTTGAAGCAGCCCGGAAAAAAGCCCTGTATTTGAAGAATGCAGCCCTGTCCGCCCTCGACTCCTTTGGTCACAGCGCACAACACCTGCGCGCGCTGGCGGATTATATTATCAGCCGTAATCACTAGGCTTCCGGACGACCTAAGGCATCACATTGCTGGATACACCTTTACTCAACGCCCTGTCAGGGCCTGCAGACTTGCGCACCCTTGAAGAAAGTGAACTACCGGTTCTTGCAAAAGAACTGCGGGAGTATCTGATTCACTCCGTTTACCAGACCGGCGGTCACCTTGGTGCCGGGCTTGGTGTTGTCGAGCTGACCATCGCCCTGCATTACGTCTTTCACACTCCGGAAGACCGGCTGATCTGGGATGTAGGCCACCAGTGCTATCCCCATAAAATCCTGACCGGACGCCGGGAGCAGATGTCCAGCCTGCGCCAGAGTAAAGGATTGTGCGGGTTTCCGGCCCGGGAGGAGAGCGAATTCGATGCTTTCGGCACAGGCCATTCCAGCACGTCCATCAGTGCGGCCCTGGGTATGGCTCTTGCGGCCAGGGCCAAAGGTGACAATCGTCAGGCTATCGCTGTTATCGGTGATGGTGCCATGACCGCCGGCCAGGCTTTTGAAGCCCTGAATCATGCTGCCTGCGCCCAGGCTAATCTGCTGTTGATTCTGAATGATAACGATATGTCCATCTCCCCCAGCGTGGGCATGCTGGCCAAATACCTGCGGGGCATCCAAAGCCATCTACCGGAACATAACAGTGACCCCATTGTCCGGCTTGAAGACCAGGGTATGAGTCTCACCGGCCCGGTTCCCGGCCATAATCTCCCGATTCTTATTAAAACCCTGGCGCAGTTACGCCAGAAGCCCGGCCCAAAACTTCTCCATGTTATTACCCGCAAGGGAAAAGGTCTGCCGGAAGCGGAAGCTGATCCGGTACGCTACCACGCAGTTTCCAAAGTCGCAGGAAAACCGAAAAGCAATGGACGCCCCACCTGGTCCAACCGCTTTGGCCAGTGGTTGTGCGAAACAGCTTCAAGGGATAAACGTCTGTACGGCATTACCCCTGCCATGCGTGAAGGTTCTGACTTAATCGCATTTTCCCGGGAGTTTCCTGACCGTTACTGCGATGTAGCCATCGCAGAGCAGCACGCGGTCACCCTCGCCGCCGGTATGGCCTGTGAAGGCATAAAGCCTGTGCTGGCTATTTATTCCACCTTTCTCCAGCGGGGATATGACCAGTTAATCCACGATGTGGCGCTGCAGAATCTTGATGTGCTGTTTGCTGTAGACAGGGCTGGCCTTGTGGGGGAAGACGGCCCGACCCATCACGGCGCTTACGATATAGCGGCTCTGAAAACCATTCCCAATATGGTGCTGATGGCTCCTTCTGATGAACAGGAACTGCACCAGATGCTGACCCTGGGTTATGAATATGCCGGCCCGGCAGCGGTTCGCTATCCACGGGGAGCCACCCTTGAGCCTGCGGTATCCGGGCAAGATACCGCCCTGCATTTAGGCAGGGGGCGTATCCTCAGAAAAGGTGAAAATGCCGCGTTTCTGGCCTTTGGCTCCCTTGTCCAGACTGCGATTGAAGTGGCAGAAGAAACCAATTCCACCGTTGCGGATATGCGCTTTATCAAACCTCTGGACAAGGATTTGGTTATAAATCTGGCCAACCGCCACAGTCACCTGATTGTGCTTGAGGAAGGCGCGGTGAAAGGCGGTATTGGAGAGGAGATTCAGGCTTTACTGCAGGGGCATACCAGCCGGGTGACAGCCCTGGGTATTCCCGATCAGTTTATTGCCCATGGCACCCGGGCAAATCAGCTGGCTCAGTGCGGCCTGAGCACGGAAGGTCTGTTAAAGACCGTCCGCACAGAGTGAAGGTTTCAGGAACTGAAGCTCAGGCTGGTTACGCATTTCAGGCGTTATTATAGAGGTGACCCAGCTTGCCAACCTTGGTGGCAAGATAACGTTCGTTATGGGGGTTCTGGCCAGTCTGCAGGGGCAGACGTTCGACGATGTCGATATCCAGCCCTCTCAGGGCATCAATTTTACGGGGATTGTTGGTCATCAGGCGCATTTTGGTAATGCCCAGGTGCTTGAGCATAACTTCACACATATCATACTTGCGCATATCCGGGGCAAAACCCAGTTTTTCATTGGCTTCTACGGTATCTGCGCCACCGTCCTGCAGCTCGTAGGCCCGGATTTTATTCAACAGCCCGATACCCCGACCCTCCTGACGCAGATAAAGAATAACTCCCCGGCCTTCTTCGGCAATAGCCTTCATGGCCGCCTCCAGCTGTGCACCACAGTCGCAACGCATGCTGAACAGGGCATCGCCGGTCAGACATTCAGAGTGGATTCGACCCAATACCGGTTCACCACTACCTATATCTCCCATTGTCAGAGCCAGATGCTCCTTTCCGGTAGCCTCATCCTCAAACCCGTGCATCATAAAAGTGCCATAAGGCGTTGGCAGACGGGAAGAAGCCACAAAAACAGTTGACACTCGACTTTCCTCAACAGCTGATCGCGGGCTGGCATTGTACCAGCGGTAGACCATTCAGGCGAGATGTTACAAGTTTTCCGGGCAGGAATACCTAGAATTTTATCCAGGGGCTGTTTACGTTTCATGGCCAGCTCAGTCCCTGCCCGAAAAAGAATCCATAAAGCATACAAAAAAACGGAAAGAAAACACTGCAGAAAAAATTAATCTATAATTGCCCAACTATCCCGATCTGTCCTCCCTTAAGTTGTCTATAGCTATGTTCACAGGAGCATTTACCATGCACCCACGAATTGCTGCCTTACTTGTATCCATCACTCTTCTTTCCTTTACAGGCATAACCAGCGCCCAGTTCTATCATCAGGATGGCGAAAACCGGCCTGTACCCTCCAAACCGCTCACTCCTACGACAAGAACCACTTATGATGCAATCCTGGATACTTTGAAAGCAGGCCGGTCAGTGAAGGGTTACCTCAACCTCAAACAATGCAGAATGACCCACTCAACAGAGCACTTTCAGGATCTTCAAAAAAGGCCCTCCATGGTCAGTGTTAATTTTGACCGCTATTTCGTGATGGAAAACCGCCTGCACGAGCTGCATACCCTCTCCTTGGCCATGTCCATGACGGAAGAGGTAGGTTCACCAGGAGCCATTCGAACCTTTTTCATGGAAAACAGTATTGGACAAAACGAACTGTTTATTACCCATAAACTTCATATAACCGACTTGTCCGGAACAGTAACAGGCAGTTATGAGTTTCAGTGTGATCTCCTGAGGGGGGCGTATATTTGGTGATCACGGAAAATCCGGGCATTGAGCAGACATTCTTTACACTTTAAAAATATAAGACAGAGATTAACTTTGTAAAATCCAGCTCGAAGCGGAGTGGTGATGCATCACATGTATTCCTTGCCTGGTCATCAGTCACTGGTTTGCCTGTTGAATCAAGCCCGCCACTCTGACTCGTTTTTATGATTGATATCTGCCACTTAATACTTGGGCACCAGATAGAGAAGGTTTCCCTCTTCTCTCATATTTACATTGTTGAGAAAACTCATCCCCAGTAGCACCGTGTCGTTATTGGGGGTGATTGTCGCCTCAACATTATGCTGGGTAATGCTGTTTACCGTAACAGATGCCAGATTAACCCTATAACCGATAACCACACCATTGGCCGTACCAACCCTGATCTTTTTCCCATTGCGATAACGAACCCCCAGCCTGCGGGCGATGGACTCCCCAAGGGCAACAGATGTAGCGCCGGTATCCAGCATCATACGGACACTGCGACCGTTGATTTTACCGGTTGTCCAATAGTGGCCATCGTTGCTGCGTACCAGCCGTACAGATGCTTTCTCCGACTTACGAAAGCCTCTGGAATGCGCTCTGGTCAACCCCAGGGTCTGGCGCTTTCCGTTGATTTCCACCACGGCCCGTTCATTGTCAGCGGAAATCAACTTCACCGCACCTTCTGACCTTCCGGCTTTCAGCAACTTGCGCTCGCCATCAATCAGCAAAACTGCAGCCCCCGGAAACAGTCCCACCACCTGGACACTGGCTGCCCAGGCATGGATGCTCGACAAGAGTAAACAGAACAACATGGCTATCTGTTTCATGGTTCCTTCCAGTCTGTTTTTATTTTTACCGGTCAGGAGAAGAAGACAGATCTTCTTCCTATCAGTCATTCACTTTAAAGGTTACAGGAAATACCAGGCAAGCCCCTGCAGCACCAGAAATGCATAAACACCGGCAATCAGGTCATCAATCATGATACCCAGCCCGCCATGAACTTTCGCGTCCGCCACGCTGATGGGCCAGGGTTTCCAGATATCAAACAGCCTGAACAGCAGGAAACCCATCACAACCCACTGCCAGCCAGCCGGAGCTGCAATCATCGTCAGCCAGTAGCCACAGAACTCGTCCCAGACAATGCCCGGATGGTCATGCACATCCATATCATTAGATGTTCTTCCACAAATGGCGATACCCACCACACTGGCAACCACAACAAAAGCCAGATAAAGAGGCAAAGAAAGGTTCTGCAATAACAGATACAAAGGCACCGCTGCCAGGGTTCCAAAAGTCCCCGGTGCCTTGGGGGCCAGCCCGCTGCCAAAGCCAAAAGCCAGAAAGTGCCAGGGGTTGGAAAGACTGGGTTTGCTCAAAGGAGTTCCTTATCAGGTAATTGCCAGCAAATCTTTGCATGATACAGGCAAAGAAAGCATCGTTACCAACAGAACCAGCATCAGCTTCTTCCCCCTGTTTTTGCACAGACACGCTGCTTATCAGCTCTTTGGCCTCATAGTGACTGTATAGGTTAAACCTGTCATGCCCGGAAACTTACCGGTTCCACAAAAGTGGCTGCAACTGGTATAGGGCGCTTTTACAGTCACTGTGTAAGGCGGATCTACGTAGCCATCGCTTTGTTTTCCATGACTCAAGGTGTTGGTGTTAAAGGTGAGACATTTCTGCTTACGGTCACATGCCTCAATGGTTACAGGTGTCGTAAATCTGGGAATTTCATCAAGCCCATAGTCGTAGACGGTACCGCTTCCTACTATTTTTTTGCCGGTAATCGTGGCTTTCCCATAGAACACATCTGGATAATGTTTATCCGGTTTTATATCAGATACATCCAATATAAAGTCACCATGATAACCAACCCATCCAAATACCTCTGTGCCCGATGAGGCATTGATGCACATTGACCATTCCCTGTGTTCTTTTAGGTAACTGATCAGGTCTGGGCATTCCCCCATGTGCAGAGAGCCCGGACAGCCGCTTTCACTGTGAAAATCTGCCAGGCACTGATCATCGGAAGCAAAACTCTGGATACTGTAAAATACAAATAACACTGAGGCTGCAACCAAATGCATACTTCTGGAAAAAGCTATATGTCTCATTGTCTTCAAACCTATTCAACCGCAACGGCCAGGCTTTATCTGTCTACCACCTGACGTCCTATATTTAGTCGAAGTTTGGCAGCAGGTAGAAAAATACGTCATGGCTCGTTGTTTGAAGACAAAACTGTTCGCGAAGATACCAACCCCGAGCAGGACATTAGAGACGAGTTAGAAATGTCGATAACTACCGGAAATAACCGGCTCACCATCCAGCAGAAATTCTCCGGAATGGGGTGTTACAGTTCCAATACAGGAGACAGGTACAGGAACATCGTCAGGTAAAGGGCGATCACCGGGCCAGCAGAAACAGAGTTCATAATCATCTCCGCCATTCAGGGCCTTATCCAGCGCCTGCTCTCCATACACTTCTTTCAAAGCATTCGAAACGGGAATTTTCGTGCTGTTAAGCTCCGCACCACAATCTGAAGCTTTCAGGATATGTCCAAGATCCCCCAGTAAACCATCGGACACATCCACCGCGGCAGTTGCTCCATGTTCCAGCAGCCACTGTCCAAGATTTATACGAGGTGTAGGCTGCCAGTAACGGTCCACCATTCGTTGATGGGCAGAAGAAACGACAGGCGACTCGTTTAAAATATAAGGCAGCGCGCCACAGGCTTCACCGGGTGTTCCGCTGACATACACGGCATCTCCCGGTCGTGCGCCACCACGCATCAGCGATTTTCCCGTGGGAACAAAGCCCTGCACATGGACAGAAATGGTTAAAGGGCCACGGGTAGTATCACCACCTGCCAGAGAAATACCGGATTCACCAGCCATAGCCGCCAGACCTTTACTGAAAGCTTCCAGCCAGTCGAGGTTGGATTCAGGCAAAGTCAGGGCGAGGAAAAAACTGTGGGGAGTTGCACCCATAGCAGCCAGGTCACTGACGCTGACAGCCAGGGAACGGTAACCGATAAGGAAGGCATCCCCATCGGCAGGAAAGTGTACATCAGCGGCAAGAGTGTCGATACTCTGCACCAGCTGATGTCCCGGCGGTGGCGAGATAAGGGCACAGTCATCGCCTATGCCCATATCCAGGTGGCCGCCGGCCGTCGTAAGTTCCGGTCTCTGGAACATCGTCCGGATCAGGGAAAACTCATCCATGGGTTGTCGACTCCACAGGACGGCTACTCACAAAGCTGCTCTTTGTACAGAAACGTCCGCTAAGTATCAGCGGGACTTACGACGGTTGCGGTATTCCTTCACCTCAGCCGGGCGAAGGGCAGGCGCCAGTTTGTCGAGAATACCGTTTATGTACTTGTGGGAATCCTGGGCACCGTAGCGCTTGGCCAGTTCAATGCCTTCGTTGATCACCACACGGTAAGGTACATCCGTACGTTTCATCATTTCATAGCAACCCAGGCGCAGGGCTGCTCGCTCAACCGGGTCCAGCTGATCCAGTGGCCGGTCAAGTAAAGGCGCGATGGTTTCATCCAGTGCACTGACCTGTTGGGCAACACCCAGCAGCAGTTCATGGAAAAAACCACCATCCACCTTGGTCATATCGTTTCTGGCCCTGAACTGGGCTTCGATATCCGTGATAGACGTACCGGTCATCTGCCACTGGTACAGAGCCTGCAAAGTAATTTCCCGGGCCTTGCGACGGTTCTGGGAACGACTTCTTGGCTTCTGTTCAGCGGAACTCTGCTCTACAGCGTCTGGCTTTTCAGCATCGGGACCGATAATTGTATTCTCGGCACTCAAATCAAGACTCCAGATTTTTGAGCAGGCTCACCATCTCAAACGCGGCCAGGGCAGCTTCTCCGCCCTTATTACCCATTTTGGTTCCGGCCCGTTCGATGGCCTGCTCGATCGTATCAACTGTCAGTACACCAAAGGAGACCGGGATATCCTGCTCCATCATGACATTGGCCATACCCTTGGTGCATTCTCCTGCAACAAATTCAAAGTGCGGTGTGCCACCGCGAATGACCGCGCCCAGCGCAATAATGGCATCGTAAGTGCCCTGACTGGCTGCTTTCTTTACTACCAAAGGCAGTTCAAAAGCCCCCGGGCAGCGGATAATGGTGATCTGCTCTTCTCTCACACCATGACGCTTCAGTGCGTCAACGGCGCCTTCTAACAGACTCTCCACCACGTACGCATTCCAGCGGGTTACAACAATGGCGTAATGGCCATCGTTCGGGGTAAGCACTCCCTCAATAGTCCTGATGCCAGTCATGGCGAATCCTCATTTTTTTTAAGCAGATTTACCCGGATACCGACCGGGCCCAATCGATCAAACCTTAATTACCCGATGCCACCAGTTTCAGAAAACAACAGTTCAGGAAACCGTCCTCCAGAAATCAAGCGGCAAACAGGCCCCACGGGTTATTATTCGTAGGGGAGATATTCCGTAATTTCCAGATCAAAGCCGGAAATAGCACTAAACCGAATGTTCGGACTCAATAGGCGCATTTTGCCAACTCCCTGATCCCGCAGAATTTGCGAACCGGTGCCTACAGTCATATACACACCAGCGGGAGCGCCGGTACTGTGCAGCGGACGGTCTTTTTCAGAGAAACGAGCCAGACTGTCTCCCAGACTTTCATACTCGTCGGCATCAAGAAGAACAAGAATACCTTCACCCTCTTTGGCTATCCGCGCCAGCGTTGCTGGCAGCGGCCAGCCAGTGTTGCCGGGCTTACGTGCCCCCAGGAGGTCACGGAAAGTATCTCCCTGGTGAACCCGCACAAGTGTAGGCTTATCCGCTGAGGGCTGCCCCATAACCAGAGAGAGATGGGTGCGACCGGTCAGGTTATCCCGGTATTCCGTCATCTGGAAGTCGCCGTAAACCGTTGCCAGCTCCCTGGTATTGCCACGAACAACCGTTTTCTCGTGGTGAATACGGTACTGGATCAGGTCCGCGATGGTTCCGATCTTCAAACCGTGGGTTTCTGCAAACTGCTCAAGATCAGGACGGCGGGCCATAGTACCGTCTTCGTTCATGATTTCAACAATTACTGCCGCAGGTTCGAGTCCTGCCAGACGGGCCAGGTCGGTTCCAGCTTCAGTATGACCAGCTCTCTGGAGTACACCGCCATTCATGGCACGCAGGGGGAAAATATGGCCGGGCTGGATAATATCCTGGGGGCGAGACAGGGGGCTGACCGCAACCTGTACGGTTTTCGCCCGGTCTGCAGCAGAAATGCCAGTGGTCACACCTTCCGCAGCTTCGATAGATACAGTGAAAGCAGTACTGTGGGTTTCCTGATTGTTTGCAGTCATCTGGTGCAGGCCCAGATAGTCGCAACGCTCCGCGGTCATAGGCATGCAGATCAGGCCACGGGCGTGGGTGCACATAAAGTTGATGATTTCCGGCGTGACTTTCTCCGCCGCAACAATCAGGTCACCCTCATTTTCCCGGTCCTCGTCATCCATCAGGATGATCATGCGTCCCTGGCGAATATCTTCAATCAGTTCTTCTGCGGTATTCAGCTGCATATTTCTTCTCTGTTTCGCCCTGTCTGTACTGCGGGCGATATCCTGTCAAGCTCACGGCTACTTGGTGGTGGGTTATATCAGATATCAGCGTTTTCTGAAAAAACCGTGTTCGGCCAGAAAACCTTCGGTCAGTCCACCACCTGTATCCTGCGCACCATTCTCAGGGTTACTGTTACCGGTCAGCAGGCGTTCCAGATAGCGGGCAATAATATCGACTTCAAGATTGACCCGGCTGCCGGCACGGTAATGAGTGATAATGGTTTCCTCTGCGGTATGGGGAACAATATTAAGCAGGAAAACGGCCCCTTCCACGCTGTTTACAGTCAGGCTGACACCATCCACGGTGATTGAACCCTTCTCGGCGATATAGCGTGCCAGTTCCGTCGGCGCTTCTACTCTATAGACCAGAGAGCGCCCGGACGGAGAAATTCCCACAATCCGGCCCACGCCATCCACATGTCCGCTGACGATATGACCGCCAAAGCGGGAGGTCGGTTGCATGGCCTTTTCCAGGTTTACAGGACTGCCGACGCCCAGCTCTCCCAGACCTGTGCGGCTCAGGGTTTCGTGGGAGACATCTGCGGCAAAACCATCTCCCGGCAGCAGAACGGCTGTAAGGCAGACACCATTGGTGGCGATACTGTCCCCCAGTTTGACATCCACCAGGTCCAGATCACCGGTAGCGATATGGAGGCGCATATCCCCGCCCCGGTTTTCCATTCGCCGGATTGAGCCTACCGCTTCAATAATTCCTGTAAACACTTACAAACCCCGTGTACTAGCTACAACTCGTGAAAATATAAAAGCGCACATTTCAAGGGAAAGAAAACCCGGATTATGCCTCCGGAGCGGCAAGTCTGCCCGGTCGGGCGGAAATTCTCCAGTCCTGCCCTAAAGCACGGATGTCCTGAATTTCCAGGGGCAGCTTTTCATTCATGGTTGTAAACGGCAACTGCAGCAGCGGCCGGGCATCGCTGCCCAACAGAACAGGGGCCATATAAACAAGCAGCTCATCCACCAGCCCGGCCTGCACAGCGGAACCTGCCAGGGTCGCGCCGGTTTCCAGCAGCACTTCATTACAGTCCCGATCCGCCAGCTCTTTCCACACAGCTGCCAGATCCAGTCGACCGTCCTTACCCGGAAAAGTCAGCACTTCAATGCCCCTTTCTATCAGAAAGGCCGCCTTCTCCCAATCAGGTTCAACAGTCGCCAGCAGTGTTTTACCGGGAAGGGAGAGAATACGGGCATTGAGGGGAATACGCAGGGAAGAGTCCAGCACCACCCTTAGAGGCTGCTTCTCAGCAGCCGACTCAGGGTTGTCGATACGAAGCTCATCGGGACGAACTGTGAGGGAGGAATCATCATAAATAATAGAGTCCACCCCGGTCACAATGGCGCAGGAGCGGGCCCGCCACTGCTGAACATCCGCCCGGGCATCGGGGCCGGTAATCCACTGGGATTCCCCGGAGGCCATGGCAGTGCGGCCATCCATACTCATGGCCAGTTTACAGCGTACCAGGGGCATACCGGTTTCCATACGTTTGAAAAAGCCGACATTTATAGCCCGGGCTTCTTTTTCCATCAAACCGGACTTGGTCTGGATATCGGCATCATTTAACAGCTTGAAGCCGCCACCGTTGACCCGGGGGTTTGGGTCACGCATGGCGGTGATAACTTTTGATATACCTGAATCTATAAGCGCCTTTGCGCAAGGCGGCGTACGCCCAAAGTGAGCGCAGGGTTCCAAAGTTACGTAAGCTGTTGCGCCTTGAGCAGGCCCATTGACTGACGCGAGAGCATTAATTTCCCCATGGGAACCGCCGGCCGGGCTGGTATAACCTTCACCAATCACCTTTCCATCCCGCACCAGCACACAGCCCACGCTGGGATTGGGCATGGTGGTGTAAATACCCTTTCGGGCAAGACGCAGGGCCCGTGCCATAAATTCGCGGTCAGCTTGGGTGAATGAGGTCATGAAACTCACTTATCCCGGGTTAAAGACCCATGGGGCAATTTTTCCAGCCGCTCAATCTCTTCACGGAACTGGTCCAGATCCTGGAATTGGCGGTAAACAGAAGCAAAACGAATATAGGCGACTTCATCAAGATCTTTAAGGGCACCCATCACTTCTTCCCCCAGGGTGAAGGATTTCACTTCCCTTTCACCGGAGGCTCTCAGGCGCTGCTTGATGCGGTTGATGGCTTCTTCTATCTGTTCTGTGCTGACGGGGCGCTTTTCAAGGGCTCGTTGCAGGCCGGCCCGAAGCTTAGTTTCATCAAAGGGCTCCCGGGAACCATCTCGCTTGATCAGCCGGGGCATAACCAGCTCAGCGCCCTCGTAGGTGGTGAAACGCTCACTGCAGGTGGCACATTCCCGCCGCCGACGCACCTGGCTGCCATCCGCAACCAGCCGGGAATCGATAACCTTGGTGTCTTCCGCGTTACAAAAAGGACAGTGCATGGGTGCCAGGAAAGCCGTTTCTCAGAAAACTGAGATAGTACCCTTTAAGGAGTGAAACACAAGTCCAAACGCCCGGCCACGCTGATTATGGTAGATTTACAGTCCTACTTCATTCCCGTCAAAGCAACAAACAAAGAAAACCGCCATGGAAAACAATCTCCATGGCGGTTTTTTATGAAAAGAAAAAACCTGTTAGTGGCGTAAGCTCTTAGCTCTTAAAACTGTCACTTACCATAAACCGGCAGACGACCACAGATTTCCAGAACCTTGCCTTTTACTTCTTCAGCTACCTGGTCAGCCTTGTCGGTGCCAATGCTGTCCAGAATATCAGCAATCCAGTTACCCAGGTTTGCAGTGTCTTCAGCATTGAAGCCACGACGGGTAATGGCCGGAGTACCCACACGCAGGCCACTGGTGACGAACGGAGAACGGGGATCGTTGGGGACAGCGTTCTTGTTTACGGTGATATAGGCTTTGCCAAGGGCTTCTTCAGCATCCTTACCGGAGTAGTCCTTGCCGATCAGATCCACCAGGAACAGATGATCGTCAGTGCCACCGGAAACTACGTTGATGCCACGGGAGATCAGAGTCTTGGCCAGTACCTGGGCATTAACAGCCACTTGCTTCTGGTACTCCTTGTACTCTTCGCTCATGGCTTCCTTGAAGCACACGGCCTTGGCAGCGATCACATGACACAGAGGACCACCCTGGCTTTCAGGGAATACGGCAAAGTTCAGCTTCTTGTGCAGGTCTTCATCATCAAGGGCGGAAACAATCAGACCACCACGGGGACCACCCAGGGTTTTGTGGGTAGTGGTAGTGGCTACGTGAACATAAGGCAGCGGGCTGGGGTAAACGCCAGTGGCAACCAGACCGGCGACGTGGGCCATATCGGCAAACAGGTAAGCGCCAACCTTGTCAGCGATCTCACGGAAGCGCTTCCAGTCAACCACACGGGAGTATGCGGAGAAGCCGGCAATAATCATCTTCGGCTTGTGCTCCAGGGCCAGGCGCTCAACTTCTTCGTAGTCGATTTCGCCGGTATCCGGGTGCAGACCGTACTGAACAGAGTTGTAGATACGGCCGGAGAAGCTGACCTTGGCGCCGTGGGTCAGGTGACCACCGTGGGCCAGGCTCATACCCAGAACGGTATCACCCGCTTTGCACAGGGCCATATAGACGGCAGCGTTAGCCTGGGAACCGGAATGGGGCTGCACGTTGGCATACTTGGCACCAAACAGTTCTTTGGCACGGTCGATGGCCAGCTGCTCGACCACATCTACATGCTCACAGCCACCGTAATACCGCTTGCCAGGATAACCTTCAGCGTACTTGTTAGTCAGAACACTGCCCTGAGCTTCCAGAACCCGGGGGCTGGTGTAGTTTTCAGACGCAATCAGTTCGATGTGCTCTTCCTGACGCGTAGCCTCCGCATCCATGGCGGCTTTCAGTTCGGGATCGAAATCTGCGATATTTGAACAATCTTTAAACATGTCTGTCCCCCGACAGTTGTTTTATAACAATTCTGGTATCTGCTTTGTGGCGCCATTCTAATACAGCCCACGCAAATAGATAGCCTGTTTGCGAGAAAGGTTGGCCCTGAATAAGGCCAGAATGTCGGTCATATTCCTGGTCGGTTCCAGAGCATGCCCGGGTAAAAACTCTTTACTAAAAATGGCACCCGCTCTGTTATTTGCCTCTGCCTGCTCACTCTCTATTCGCACTTTTTATTGAGAACATCCAGAATCGCAGGCACTACCGGCTCTTTCAGATAAATCTACGGGATCATTGCCCGAACACTTTTCATTCAGTATGTTTAGCCGTTTAATCGTTTTTCACTCAAGAGACATGCTCTGATGGCTCAATACGTCTATACCATGAACCGGGTCAGCAAGGTTGTGCCCCCCAAGCGCACAATCCTAAAGGACATCTCCCTGTCCTTCTTCCCGGGAGCCAAAATCGGTGTTCTTGGCCTGAACGGCGCGGGTAAATCCACCTTGCTGCGTATCATGGCCGGTGTTGATAAAGAGTTTGACGGTGAAGCCCGCCCCCAGCCCGAACTGAATGTGGGCTATCTGCCCCAGGAGCCGGAGCTGGACCCGAATAAAACCGTACGCGAAATTGTTGAAGAAGCACTGGGGGAAATCAAGGAAGCCCAGGCCAAGCTGGATGCGGTTTACGCCGCTTACGCCGAACCCGATGCGGACTTCGACAAGCTCGCCAAGGAACAGGCCAAGTGGGAAAACATTATCCAGGCCGCCGACGCACATAACCTGGAGCGTAAACTGGATGTGGCTGCCGACGCCCTGCGCCTGCCCGAGTGGGAGGCCAATGTCGCCAACCTCTCCGGTGGTGAGCGCCGTCGTGTAGCCCTGTGTCGTCTTCTGCTGTCGGCTCCTGACATGCTGCTGCTGGACGAACCCACCAACCACCTGGATGCCGAGTCCGTTGGCTGGCTGGAGCGCTTCCTGCTGGAATACCCCGGTACTGTTGTGGCTATCACCCACGACCGCTACTTCCTCGACAACGCTGCCAACTGGATTCTGGAACTGGACCGTGGCCACGGTATTCCCTGGGAAGGCAATTACAGTAACTGGCTGGAACAGAAAGAAGCCCGACTGGAAACAGAGCAGAAGCAGCAGGACGCTCACCGCAAGGCCATGCAGCAGGAACTGGAATGGGCTCGCTCCAATGCCAAAGGCCGCCAGTCCAAATCCAAGGCCCGTCTCTCCCGCTTTGAAGAGATGCAGTCCCAGGAATTCCAGAACCGTAACGAGACCAACGAAATCTACATTCCGCCCGGCCCCCGTCTGGGTGACAAGGTGATTGAAGTTAACGGCATTTCCAAAGGTTTTGGTGATCGCCTGCTGATTGATGACCTGAGCTTCAGTGTTCCCAAAGGCGCGATTGTCGGCATTATCGGTGGTAACGGTGCCGGTAAGTCCACCCTGTTCAAGATGATTACCGGTCAGGAACAGCCTGATGCCGGTTCTATCGAACTGGGTGACACCGTCAAAATCTCCAATGTACAGCAGCTGCGGGACGAACTGGACGATAGCAAAACTGTATGGGATGCCATCTCCGATGGTCAGGACATCCTGCGCATCAACAACTATGAAGTGCAGTCCCGTAAATACATCGGCCGCTTCAACTTCAAGGGCGGTGACCAGCAGAAGCGTGTCGGCGAACTCTCCGGTGGTGAGCGTGGTCGTCTGCAGCTGGCCGCGACCCTGAAGCACGGTGGTAACGTACTGCTGCTGGACGAACCCTCCAACGACCTGGACGTGGAAACCCTCCGTGCCCTGGAAGAAGCCCTGCTGGCCTTCCCCGGCTGCGCCATGGTGATTTCCCACGACCGCTGGTTCCTGGACCGTGTTGCCACTCATATTCTGGCTTATGAAGGCGAGTCCAAAGTGACCTTCTTTGAAGGTAATTACACCGAGTATGAAGCCGACCGGAAAGAACGCCTGGGTGAAGAGGCCGCTGGCCCCCACCGGGTGAAATACAAGCGTATTGACGCCTGAAAACTACAGAGATGGGCACCATAAAGGGTACCCATCTCTATCCCATCCTTCGATTAAACCCTTCTTCTAATTCCCTATCTCATTCTGAACTAACCTTACGACGAAAGTCGCTTGAAATGGGTGTAATCATGACGCTCCTGTTCCACAAAGAAGTAAAAACGAGATAAATCAATTTATTATAAACAATCGGGCAGTGTTAATGTGTATAACAGCTCAAGTACCAATAAAAACAACAAAGAGGTCTTTATGTCTGTAAAATCTGCCCAGCAATGGTTCGATGAATATGGCGAAAGCCATCAGAACACAACCAACAAGCTGATTCACTGGATCTGCGTACCACTGATTTTCCTCGATATCCTGGCCCTGCTCTGGACCATTCCCGTACCCCAAGCCATGGCTGCAATTCACCCCTGGCTGAACTGGTCAACACTGGCCTTTCTGTTTATCGGTGGGTTTTACCTGCGGCTCTCTTTCACCCTGGCCATAGGCATGACTGTTATAAGTGCGGTTTGCTATGCCCTGATCGCCTGGTTTGCGGCAACCCAGACAGCCTCCCTGCTGATTACCGCCGCTTCCGCTTTTCTGGTGCTGTGGATTCTGCAGTTTGTCGGGCACCATATCGAGGGAAAAAAGCCTTCATTCTTTAAAGACCTTCAGTACCTGATGATCGGCCCGGCCTGGTGCCTTGGCTTCCTTTACCGCAAAATGGGCATTTCCTACTGATGGGACTGGCTTTTTTCAGTGCTGATCCAGCGATCAGTACTGATATGATCCACGGCAGCGGCTATGGCTCCATCTCCGGTGACATTACAGGCCGTACCAAAACTGTCCTGGGCCAGATACAGGGCGATCATCAGGGCAACCGCTGAATCACTGAAGCCCAGCATGCTTACAAGCAGACCAAGAGAAGCCATCACTGCCCCACCGGGAACACCGGGAGCGGCTACCAACGCAACCCCCAGCATCAGCAGAAACGGAAGAATCTCTGTAAACCCCGGCATTCCCATGCCAGTCATTAACATAACTGCCACCGTACACACGGTCAGAGTAATAGCACTGCCAGAGATATGAATGGTCGCACACAGCGGAATGGTAAAATCCACCACATGGCTGTTTATCTTAAGTTTTCTCGCACAGCTCACGGTCACCGGAATTGTCGCTGCACTGGATAAGGTTCCCACTGCAGTCAGATAAGCTGGCAGCATGGTTTTAATCATCGCTACCGGATTACGCCCTGTTCCCAATCCCGTTGTCAGAAATAGAATAATCAACCATATCCAGTGAAGGATAATGACCAGGCCCAGAATCCAGGTGAATGTGGTTATTGTGTTCAATACATGTCCTGATGCGGCCATTTCCCCAAATACCGCACAGATGTAAATTGGTAATCCTGGAATAATCGCCTTCAACAGTGTCAGTTCAACAATGGCCCGCCCATGTTCAGTTAATGTCAGAAGCGGTCTGCTATGGGTAACAGAGATACCCATGCCAAACATAAACGCAGTAATCAGTGCTGTAGTCACCCCCATCAAGGGAGGTATATCAATTCCCATCCATGGGCTTATCCGTTCTGAACCTCCCCCTGCACTGAACCCATTAACTTCAACAAACCCGGGCAGAAGTTCAGACGCCGCAAAAAATGCGAGAACACTGGCAATGATTGTGGATAAATACGCGAAGGCTACTGTCGTGCCCAGTAAGCGACCTGAACCTTTTTGCAGATTCCCAATACCGGACATAACATAAAACAGAATAATCAGGGGAACGGTGAAATTCAGAAATTGACCGAACAGCTCTTTAAAGGTCACCAATCCCCGGACAACAGGGACAGGTGCATAAAAACCCAGCACAACACCTGCGGCAATTCCTATTATCAGCCTGATTATCAGTTTCACTTCTGGCATACCTCCGTCGACTGTCTATCTCTATTCGCACCCAAAAAGCATAGACGCATAACCCAGCCAGCTGTTGACCTGACTGCAACATCCCCCAAAAATATGCGTTCTTAACGTTGATTCAGAATCCACCGGAATGGCAAAAGCTAAAACCCGTAAAGCCTTCGTTTGTACCGAATGCGGCAGTGAATCCAGCAAATGGCAGGGGCAGTGCCCCGATTGCCACACCTGGAACACATTCAAGGAAGTCAGTCTCGGCTCATCCCGCCCTCATACTATGAATGCCGGCAGTGGCAGCCGTTCCGGTTTCGCTGGTTCACTCACAGCCGTGCACAGCCTGTCAGAAGTCAGTACCGAAGAGGCCCCCCGTTTCAGCACCGGCTCCGGAGAGTTTGACCGGGTTCTGGGAGGCGGATTTGTTCCTGGCAGCGCGGTTCTGATTGGCGGCCACCCGGGAGCGGGGAAAAGTACCATCCTGCTGCAAACCCTTGCCCATGTCGCAGCGTCGATGAAAGCCCTGTACGTTTCAGGGGAAGAATCCCTGCAGCAGATTGCCGCACGGGCCGGGCGTCTCGGCCTGCCAACAGACCAGCTGAAAATGCTGGCGGAAACTTCCGCAGAACGCATTATCCAGGTGGCCGAACAGGAGAGACCCGGTGTTATCGTGATCGATTCTATCCAGGTGATGTTTATGGAAGGAGTGGATTCCGCCCCCGGCGGTGTCGCCCAGGTGCGCGAATCCGCCGCCTTCCTTACCCGTTTTGCCAAGCAGACAGGCACTGTGCTGTTGATTGTCGGCCATGTCACCAAGGATAACTCCCTGGCCGGCCCCATGACCCTCAGTCATATCATTGATACCCAGCTGATGCTCGGCAATACCGATGACTCTCGCTTCCGTATTATGCGGGCCACCAAAAACCGTTTCGGCCAGGTGAATGAGCTGGGCATTTTCGCCATGACCGAAAAAGGCTTGAAAGAGGTCAAAAATCCTTCAGCCATTTTCCTGTCACGGGGAGAAGAGCCCACATCCGGCAGCATTATTAATGTGCTCTGGGAAGGTACCCGTCCTCTGCTGGTAGAGATTCAGGCCCTTGTGGTGGAATCCCAGCTGGGCAATCCGCGTCGGGTAACTGTGGGCATGGATCAAAACCGCCTGGCCATGCTGTTGGCGGTACTTACCCGCCATGGGGGTATTTTTACCAGCGATCAGGATGTATTTCTTAACGTCGTAGGCGGAGTAAAAATCACTGAGACAAGCGCCGACCTTGCAAGCCTGCTGGCTATTGTGTCCAGTTTCAGGGACAAGCCCCTGCCCCAGGATTTAATCGCCTTTGGAGAAGTGGGCCTGGCGGGAGAAATCAGGCCAGTCGCCAACGGTCAGGAACGTATTGTCGAAGCGGTAAAACATGGTTTCAGAAAAGTCATAGTGCCTGCCGGGAATAAACCCCGAAAGCCTGTGTCCAATGTCGAAGTTATTGGTGTGCACAAACTTTCCGAAGCCCTGGATGCAATTTAACGATTTTATTTATTAACTGTTCATTTCTCTTTCAGGAAGGGGGAAGCTATCAGTTCACTGATGCTGGCTCTCTTCCTGTAGTCATACTGCAACATGGAGTTGAGGAAATTATAAAGACCCTGGGCCTCCGCAGGCTCATCACCGGGCCGTAAAAACCCGCTCAGTATATATTTGTGCTGACTCTTTTGCGTGTTCATCTTTTGCAGAACCTTACTACCGAAACCCAACCGGGCTATCCCCAGTTTTCCTCCCAATTCAACAGCAACGCCACCCGCCGACCACAAATCAG
Organism: Parendozoicomonas sp. 209JJ7-1; assembly: GCF_058147085.1. NCBI lineage: Bacteria > Pseudomonadati > Pseudomonadota > Gammaproteobacteria > Oceanospirillales > Endozoicomonadaceae > Parendozoicomonas > Parendozoicomonas sp. 209JJ7-1. The sequence goes on from NZ_JBYVJU010000008.1 coordinate 131,827, forward strand.
CCTCCCAGGGCGCGTTTTTTCCTCCTTCAGGGCTACGGAATAAAGGTGTCAACACCCTTTTCCAGCCAAACCCTTCATTATTCAGATAAGCAGCCCCATCAAGATCCAGGAGTCTTAAGTGCCCCTTATCATCTATCGCCATATTGCCCGGCTTGATATCAAAGTGCGCAATACCAGCGGCTTTTAGTCCTTCAATACCCAACAATATCTGACGCATAATGTTTTTATATTCAGCAATATCTTTTACTTTGTAGTCCCGCAGGCTTTGCCCGCCATCTTCTTCAATCATTACAAACCGGGCCTTATCTGTTCCGGTATTCTCAACCCAACTGTCATGCACCCTGATCACATTGGGGTGGGAAATACCAGACAGCATATATTCCTCCCCAAGCAAGCTCACATAATCCGTACTTACAAAGCCTTCCTCCCTTACAGCCCCCCAGGAAGCCGATTTCCTTATCCAGGTTTTCCCGTTCCTGTCCCGCACCCGTTCAACCAGGGTTCCCCCACTTTCACCTTTTTTCTGCAGGACTTCCATAAATTCGTAGTTATGGGCACCGTGCCAATGCAGATAGGTCTGATCTAAAAGGGAGCCAACAGCGGCTTCAGCAATTATCTCCGCAGTCTGATACAACAAAGCCTCACCAGCCTGAACGGCCCATTCCGGCATACGATATTGCTGCGATGTTCTTTCATTACTTAACTCGTCCAACAGGTCAGGAATCAATGACAGACTTCCCGGCAGCCCCGGTGACCAAGTGCTGTTGGGATTCACCGTCAGAAAGCCCTGACTTCCCTCAGAAGAGCGGGATTCAAAAATAATGGCCTTACCACCGTCACCCGGATAATGGCTTAAACCCTCCAGAGGCTTACACAGTGAAGTATCCCCCGACAACCGGGACGCCATACAGGACAGGCTTGCAGGTTCCAGAAAAGAAACAAGGCCATTGTCAGGAACACTCTGGCGAAATGATTTTTCAAGCCAGTACAGGAGGAATTCACGGGAATCATCGCCAAAGGAGAATAACTCCAGCATCTGGGGTATATCACTGTCCTCACTGGTCCAGCCATCCCGGGTATGCCAGTCCAGTACTGCAATGCCACCTGCTGGAACCGAAACCTTTATAACATCAACCCCCTTATTCAGTGCTGTATTTACCAGCAGCCCCAAAGCACGTTGCCAGGAAGATTCGACATACCTTAAATCGACAGAGCGAAGGGGATATATCTCCAGGCTGCGCTTTTGCTCCGAGTCTGGAAATCCCAAGGGTAAATTTACGTTTATAAATACCGCCTGATCCAGTTCCCTGCCCGGATAAACCGGCATAACGCCCTGCCGCCTGGAACCGGTTATATTGGAAAAACGCAGGGAAGCTTCCTCTATCGCAGTAAGGCTTATGTCATACAGCCTTTTCAGCTGCATAGCCCAGGTCCAGAGATTCACGGGGATCATCAAATGGCCACTTTCATAGAGCTTTATCAGCTGCTCATAGCGAGCATCAGAGAGATAGCGCCAGACTCTGGGTATAGCCATGTTCACCAACATATGGGCAGCCCTGCGCACAAACACCGAAGCGCCGGCCTGCATAAATGTGCTGATAATCTGTTTAGGAAGGTGAACACCGGGCAGGAAGATTATGCTGGTGCCATGTTGAATGAAAGTACCTGATGCTGTTGTATAAACAGGTATTCTGTGCAGGTGATCATGCTCTTCAACTGACTTCTCAATTGGATTACCTTCCGCCTTCAACCCGGCAGAGATACACCCCAAAAGAAATATTGCTGCAACAAAACATCTGGCCATTCATTATCTCTGGAGCAATGCAGAAGCTGCCCAAGATTAGCAGCGTTTAACAAAGTCGCCCGGCTCGGATACCTTCTATTACAAGACTTGTATTCCCGGTTTCAACCCCTCACATTAGGAGTCATTTTTGCCCCATCCATTTACAGGCTTTCACTATGACTGCTCCCCTTGATACCACCTCCTATGAGCTTCAGGGCCTTTACGGTATTACCGACAGCAAGCTGATGCCCGATGACAAAATCCTCCGTAAGCGGGTCGTCTCAGCCATTCACGGAGGCATGCGTATTCTCCAGTACCGGGATAAAAGTTCTGACCAGGTTCTTCGGGAACGCCAGGCACGAATGCTTGCCGGGCTTTGCAAACAGGCCGGCGTGCTGTTTCTTATTAACGATGATGTTGACCTGGCCCTGACCAGCGGTGCCCACGGTGTTCATCTGGGCCAGAGCGACGAAGAGCTGACAGAAGCCCGAAAACGCTTAGGGTCAAATGCCATTATCGGCATCACATGTGAAGCTTCACTCGAACTGGCCCGTAAAGCCTGGAAAAACGGGGCGGACTATGTTGCCTTCGGGCGTTTCTTTCCTTCCCGCACCAAACCCAGTGCCCGCCCTGCTCCACTCTCATTATTACGCGATGCCCGTCAGAAACTGAAGCTGCCAATAGTAGCCATCGGTGGGATTACCGGGGATAATGCCCCCCAATTAATAGAAGCCGGTGCGGATATGCTGGCTGTGGTTAATGATCTGTTTGCTCCGGCGGATCCGGAGGAGATAACCAGACGTGCGCAACATTATCTGGATCTCTACGCATACGCAGCTATCTGATAACAGGATACCCATAATGAGTCGTTCTGAAGTTCTGTTTGAGCAGGCCCGTCAATCTATTCCCGGTGGCGTGAACTCTCCTGTACGGGCTTTTCGTGGTGTGGGCGGCACCCCGGTATTTATCCGCTCTGCCAAAGGTTCTAAAGTTTACGACGAAGATGACAAAGCCTATATCGATTACATCGGTTCCTGGGGTCCGATGATTCTCGGTCACAACCATCCGTCTGTTATTGAAGCAGTCCATAAGCAGGTTGATCTTGGCCTGAGCTTTGGCGCGCCTACTGCCCTGGAAATTACCATGGCCGACAAGGTCTGCGAGCTGGTGCCGTCCATGGATATGGTCAGAATGGTGAACTCCGGAACCGAAGCCACCATGTCTGCTATTCGTCTGGCCCGGGGTTATACCGGGCGAGATAACATCCTGAAGTTTGAAGGCTGTTACCACGGTCACTCCGACGCCCTGCTGGTAAAAGCCGGCTCCGGTGCCCTGACCCTGGGCGTACCCAACTCCCCCGGTGTTCCTGCGGACTGTGCCAAACACACTATTACAGTGACGTTTAACGACCTGGATAGCGTTGAACAGGTGTTTGCCGAGTCCGGTGATGAAATCGCCTGCATTATTGTTGAGCCTGTTGCCGGCAATATGAACTGCGTTCCTCCCAAAGCCGGATTCTTGGAAGGTCTGCGTCGTATTTGTGATAAACATAAGAGTGTTCTGATATTTGACGAAGTGATGACCGGCTTCCGCGTCGCACTGGGCGGTGCCCAGGAGTATTACAATGTGACTCCCGACCTCACCACCCTCGGTAAAGTCATTGGGGGCGGCATGCCGGTAGGCGCTTTTGGCGGTAAGCGTGAAATTATGGAGCAGATCGCTCCCCTTGGTCCGGTTTACCAGGCCGGCACCCTGTCCGGTAACCCTGTAGCCATGACTGCCGGTTACACGGCTCTTGAAGAGATCAGCAAGCCCTGCTTCCATAAGCATCTGACCGAACGACTGGAAACCCTGCTGGCCGGTCTGCGGGAACAGGCTGCCAAAGCAGGTCTCTCCCTGCGCACCAATCAGGTGGGAGCCATGTTCGGTCTGTTCTTTACCGAGCAGGAACAGGTCACCAGCTTTGAGGAAGTCATGGCATGCGACAGTGAACGTTTTAACCGTTTCTTCCACGCCATGTTAAAAGAAGGTGTTTATCTGGCACCGTCATCATTTGAAGCCGGATTTATTTCCAGCGCACATACAGAGGAAGATATTCAGGCCACCCTGGATGCCGCGGAACGCGCATTTGCCCAGATAGCCTGATAACAGAAACTTTATGGACAGCTCCTGGACCTCACTGGCGATATCAGATGCCATCCTGGCTTTTTCAAGCTTTTTTGCTGTATTCCTGATGTTCCAGTGTTATCGCCTGACGGCAGAAAAAATGCCTCAGGTCGCGGCTTTACTGGCTTACCTTCTCACAGGCGTAGCATCAACCCTGGGAACCCTGAGATACGGGTTCTCATCGGCCTATGAGCAACCCTATGTGATGATTCTGATGGCAGCGAAAACTCTGGCCCCACCACTGCTGGCTGCGGCTGTGGCCAACCTGGTCTGGAAGTTGAACTGGAGCCGGGCAGCATGGTGGCGACTGCTGATAGGACTTATGGCGAGCTACGAGTTATCACGGCAGACAGGCTTCGGGACAGAATTCCTGTATACGACAGCGCTTGCTTCCCTGTTGGTTATGACCGCTGCCGTTTTACCCAGCACGCATAAAGATCATGGGTTAACCCTTTTTGGGATTATTGCCGTTCTGGCTTATGGCCTTGCGGCTCTGGTGATTGGTACAGAAGGCACTCTGGCGGGTTATCTGAGACTGGATCTGTACCGCTACCTTGTGGCTCTGGGTAACCTGTTCTCAGCCAGCGCTCTGTTTGTATTTATTAAACGGCTGTCCCGTTCTTCCTGAGGCAATGAAAACACTCACCGCCCGGATTAATACGTTTAATTTATCGTGTATCACTGCTGTCCGATTAAGCATATCCAAGTTCAAAAAAAACCTGACCCTGGAATAAACAGCCATGGGAGTGAGTGTAAGCGATGTTCATGGTTTTTACTTCCTTTGGTGCACCTATCCACACCTCACCTGTGAAAGCTTCTGACAAAGCTTTATACTTTTTCCAGACCGGATTCAGTGTCCGAAAAACCAGATAATATAAGGGAAATCATTGTGTCCGACGTGGCTGTATTTCTTAATGATCCTCAACTGTGGGCCATCATCTGCCTGATTCTTGGCTTACTGGTTGGCAGCTTTTTGAATGTAGTTATCCACCGCCTGCCGGTTATGCTGGAGAATAATTGGAAGTCCGAATGCCGGATAATTCTTGACCAGGAACCTCTTCAGGAAAAATCCGAAAAATATAATCTTGTCACCCCCGTATCCACCTGTCCCAAGTGCTCCCACAAGATTCGTCCCTGGGAAAATATTCCGTTAGTCAGTTACCTGTTTCTCCGTGGACGCTGCAGCAGTTGCAAAACCTCCATACCCATACGTTACCCCGTTATTGAGTTAAGCGCGGGTCTTCTTGCCCTCGCCAGCGCTATTGCCTACGGCCCGGGAATGGCTTCATTTATGGCGTGCCTGCTGTGCTGGATGCTGCTGGCCATGTCGATGATTGATATCGACCACCAGCTGCTGCCCGACAATATGACCCTGCCCCTGCTCTGGCTCGGTCTCCTGTTAAATACATCAGGCATGTTTACTTCCCTGGAGAGCGCTGTATTTGGTGCCATTGCCGGATACATGTCTCTCTGGTCTGTGTACTGGCTGTTCAAACTGACAACCGGAAAGGAAGGCATGGGTTATGGTGACTTTAAACTTCTAGCCGCTCTGGGCGCCTGGATGGGCTGGCAACTGCTTCCAGTGATTATTCTTTTGTCATCCCTTGTCGGGGCTGTAGTAGGAATATCCATGGTAGTTATTCGTGGCCGTGACCGTAATATACCTATTCCCTTTGGACCTTATCTTGCTGCCGCGGGTTTGATTGCCATGTTCCAGGGGGAACAGCTTATTGCGGCCTATCTGCAGTTTGCCGGTCTTTAAGGGGATTATCGATTGTTTATAGTGGGCATTACCGGCGGTATAGGCTGCGGAAAAACGGTCGTTACAGACTATCTGGCCGAACAGGGAATCACCATCGCTGATGCGGACCATGCGGCCCGCGTGGTTGTTGAACCCGGCCGCTCAGCCCTTGAACGTATTGCGGAACATTTCGGCGGACACCTGATTCAACAGGATGGCTCCCTCGATCGCCGGGCACTGAGAAATATTATTTTTGAAGATGATTCACAGCGCCTCTGGCTGGAGCAACTCCTGCATCCATTAATTAACCAGCAACTGCGCGCAGAACTTGAACAGGCCACGTCTCCTTATACTGTGCTGGTATCTCCCCTGCTGGCAGAAACCCGCCAGAAAGCCATGGTTAACAGGGTGATGGTGATTGATGTACCCGAGAATATTCAGATTGAGCGTACCGTGGCCAGGGATAATATCTCCCGGAAACAGGCTGAGGCTATTCTGAAAAGCCAGGCCAGTCGACAGCAGAGACTGGCAATTGCTGATGATATTATTGATAACAGCCTGTCACTGGAAAAACTCTACGACCAACTGGCAGTCTTCCATCAGCACTATTTGCAACTGGCCTCACAGCATGGAGTTCCCTCTTCCTGATCGACCGCACAACTTACATTTACCACAACGTACTCCGCATTCCCTAAACGGCAGCCTTCCCCGCAAACGGCTGCCGTCAGGGAATGAATAGGCTGCCCGTGAGTGACCAGTATCACATGACCACTTCCCGGCCAATGTACAGCCCGAAACCATGCCTCCAGTACACGCTCCCGCACCTGCTCAGTGGTCTCACCATGGAACAGCTCCGGATGTTCCGGATACCAGTGATCCCCATGACCAAGAAAGTAATAGGGCAAACCATCCTGATAACCCAAGTCCCGTTCCAGCAACCGGTCATCAAACACAATCTGTTCCTGCCCATCCATACCCAGGGCGGTCGCGATGATATCTGCTGTTTCAGCGGTTCTTGGCAGGGGTGAGGAAATAATCACATCAATATTGTCCCGTGTATAACCTTCCCTGCGCATACGTCCCCCCATTTTACCGGCCTGCTCCCGCCCTTTGCTGGTAAGGTGAGCTGGAAAATAGTTGGGATTCGCAGGGTGGGTACTGAAACTCTGCAAAAGATTTCCCATGGACTGGGCATGACGTAGAATAATAATCTGGCGTTTCACCGGTGCCTTTCCTTCATCCCCATACAGACACGCTCCCTGGGTGAGACCAGACATCAGCAAAACGGAAACCATTACTTGACAGAGGAAAGGCTTCTGTCTGGCCAGGGAAACAATAACAGACAGAACACAGGCAGCAGGCAACATCAACAACCACACCGGCATAAACAACATATGCATACCCTTGGCAGGAAGGTGTCGGCGAAAAGGCGGTAAATGTAGCAGATACAAATACAGGTGCTGCATTATTCCCCCAGACAGGATCGCAGCCATTGTCACGGGCCGCTGTCTTCCTGTAATTTGGGTGGCGTCAAAGTTTATAAAAACACCCAGGCATTCATGACAACCTTTCTGCTTCGGCTCATCCCCGTACTTTTCCTGATCAAAATTTCCGGAGCGGCTCTGGCCAGTGAACTCTGGTATCTCGGGCAGAAACTGCCTGACGTTAACAGGCCATGGACGTCTTCCGACTATCGCCTCACCCTGAAATCCCTCAAGGCCATTGACGAGAACCAACCCGATGCCCTGCCCCGACGGGGAGGAAGCTACACAGGTGCTGTATTTGAACGTATGGTCAGCGAGGAAAATATTCGCGCTCAGCTGGATATCTACTCCTCCCTCGATTTCCGACGCGAAGAGGCTTCCCGCATCCTCTACTCCCTGCGGGAAATGATGCGGCTCTACTTTGATTTTTCCGCCAAACAGCAACCCTATGGCAGCGAAGCCCTCAGCCTGATGCGTCACTCCCTTCGCCAGCAGGCGGTGCTGTTTGAACTGACCGTAGAATTCTGGCTCACCCTGCCCGCTTCGGAGCAAAGCAATGAAGACCGGCTGGCAGGGTTGGCTGATACCAAAGACGCAGCCGCTCTGCTGGCATCCAGCGCCCTGGATTACACCACCCTGAATAGTCAGTTTGATGCCAAAGTGCTGGAATTGTATGCCTACGAAATTGGTAAAACCTTTCCCGAGCTCTACGTCCATCTGCGCCAGAAAGATCGCACCCACCTTTTGCAGAAACTGGATAAACTGACCTCGGAACAGCCCAATCCAGCGATCCGCAAAGCCCTCAGCGATCTGAAGCCCCTGCTGGTATCCATTGATAAAGGAATAAGTAAATAGCAAAACAGCCTTAATAAGGCATAACAAAATGTCTACGTTAGCTGAACCGATACGTCCCTGATCCGTCTTATTCTTTAGAGAAACACTTTATAAAAACGGATACAGGGTTAAGACCAGGAGAGGCCAATGCGTAGTTATCTTTCCAGCCTGCTGACAAATTCAGGTTCACTTGTTTTACTGGCTGCGGCAGCAGGCATAGTCTGCGGGCTGATAAATCTGCCAGCCCTCAACAGCCTGGCCACGGTTATTGGAGAACTGTTTATCCGCCTGCTGAAACTGGTCAGCACCCCCATTATCTTTTTCTCTGTACTCTCCACACTCACCGGCATGGGTAATCTGAAGGAAGCAGGTCACCTGGGAGGCCGTGTGATACGCTACACGCTGCTGACCACGGTTATCGCCGCAACGATTGCCCTGGGGTTGTTTCTTACCCTGGACCCTGCGGGCCAGTTGCACAGCGCATCTGTATCCGCACCCGCTGCGCAAGAGACCAATACCGGTTACTGGCAGTACGCCATTGATATTATTCCCAGCAATTTTATTGAGCCCTTTGTGCAGGGACAGGTAATCAGCGTACTGTTTCTGGCGCTGATCCTGAGTCTGGCAATCCTGTCTTTACCGGACCAGCGCAGGGAGCGCCTGAACAGCTGGTTTGAAGACCTGTTTGCCGCCATTATGAAACTTACGTCCGGTATTCTTAAACTTCTGCCTCTGGCGGTGTGGGCTTTTGTCACCGGCTTTATTGAAAGCTTCTCCCAGGATTCCGTTGGCGGCCATCTGGCCATGTACTTCCTCTGCATACTGCTGGCCAATCTGGTTCAGGCCATCGTCGTTCTGCCGTTGTTGCTGACCTCCAGGGGGATATCGCCTCTGCAGACATTCCGGGGCATGCTGCCCGCCCTGACCGTCGCATTCTTTGCCAAGTCATCCAGCGCAGCCCTGCCGGCAGCGATGGATGCAGCCCGGAGCAGGCTTGGCGTCAGTTCCCGGGTGGCAAGGTTCAGTTTTCCCCTGTGCACAACTATTAATATGAATGCCTGCGCCGGTTTTATATTAATTACCGTGCTCTTTGTCTCCATGTTGAACGGTATAAGTTTCTCCACAGCAGAGCTGGTTGCCTGGGTTGTTATTGCCACCATTGCCGCTGTTGGCAACGCAGGCGTTCCCATGGGCTGTTTTCTGCTGGCCAGCACCCTGCTCGCCACCATGAATGTTCCCCTGGAATTGATGGGGGTAATTCTTCCTGTTTATGCCCTGATTGATATGTTGGAGAGTGCGATTAATGTCTGGTCCGACGCCTGTGTCACCTGTATTGTTGATCGGGAAACAGACTCCGCCCCCATAGAGGCCAGCTCATAACTAAAGAATCACCGTACCTGTCAACCTGCGGGAGAACCGGTACTGATATCCTCATCCGGCGTTCCCGAATGGGGCTGAATAATACGACGCATACAGTCTGAAAAAGCTTCCATCTGCAATTCATCCGCCCCTTCTGAGAGAACTTCAAACGCCCCCTCAACATTTGGTGGGGTCGAACCTGTATCAATCACACCCCGTATTTCCAGCATATAGAGATCTCCCTTCGGCAACAGCGTGGCACAGCCCTGCAGGGTTTCCTGGGGTTCAAGGCTTTTCTGACAACCAGATAACAGCACCACAGCCAGAATCCCACCCAGAATTTCCATAAGGGGTAAAGATGAAATACGTTCAGACATAAAAGACTCCCGCTGGTTATTAACGGGAGCAGTCTGGTTCAGGGAAGGTCTTTGTCAAACATCAAGAAGAAGAATCAACCCATCTCAGAAATTACCCGACAAATAGCCCGGCACAGGAATGAAAGGTCTTCGTCGTTCATAATGTAAGGAGGCATCACGTAAATCAGTGTGCCAAACGGACGAACCCAGATACCCTCTTCCACCAGGCGCGGCTGAAGCGTCTGCATATCCACCGGTTCTTTCAACTCAACCACACCTATGGCGCCCAGCACCCGTACATCAGCAACAGCGGGCATAGCGGCACAGGGGGTGAGTTCTTCTGCCAGCTTTCTTTCAATACGGGCAACATCTTCCTGCCAGCGACCCCGGGAGAGAATATCCAGACTGGCGCAGGCAACACGACAGGCCAGTGGATTTCCCATAAACGTCGGACCGTGCATAAATACACCATTGTTGGAAATTGTATGGCTGACCTCTTCAGTACAGATGGCAGCAGAGAGGGTCATATAGCCACCGGTCAGTGCTTTACCAACGGTCATAATATCGGGGGTAATACCCGCATGTTCGCAGGCAAACATTTTTCCTGTGCGGCCAAAGCCAGTAGCAATCTCATCCAGAATCAACAGCATACCGTATTCTTTGCACAGCTCACTCACCCGACGCAGGTAGTGGGGTGAGTAAAAACGCATGCCCCCGGCCCCCTGCACCACCGGTTCCAGAATAACGCCGACCAGTTCTTTGCCGTGCTCTTTCAGGGCTTGCTCAAATTCCGTGATATACCGTTCATCCCAGGCATCATGAAAACCACAGGCCGGAGCATCCACAAACACATGTTCCAGCAATACACCACGAAACAACCCGTGCATACCATTCTCAGGATCACATACCCCCATGGCACCATATGTGTCCCCATGGTAACCACTGCGAACTGTTAACAGGCGCTTGCGCTTCTGGTCGCCTTTACTGCGCCAGTACTGAACCGCCATTTTGATGGACACTTCTACAGCAACGGAACCTGAGTCCGCCAGAAAGACTGTCTGCAAGGATTCCGGTGTCATATCCACCAATTTACGACACAACTCGATAGCGGGTTTGTGGGTCAGCCCGCCAAACATCACATGGGACATGTCCTCCAGCTGGCTGTGAACCGCAGCATTAAGTTCCGGATGGTTATAGCCATGAATCGCAGACCACCAGGAAGACATGCCTTCAATAAGCTCTCTGCCATCACTTAAACGAATGCGCACCCCTTCTGCAGATTCAACCGGAAAAATCGGGGTCGGATGAGTGACAGAGGTATAAGGATGCCAGATATGATCTCTGTCAAAACGGAGATCATCGCCAGTTACACTGCATTCAGGCGTACCCAGTTTTTTTTCTGCACAAGACACTTCAGACAAAACAACTTCAGACAAAACAGCTTCCCTTATTTGAACCGTACACTCTTTGAACCGAATAAGCAGAGATAATCCCTGTGATGGCCATAGGATATTATGAACGCACTGCATACCCAGCGATTACTTGTAAACTAAATTACCTTATTTAAGTTGACAACAAAATATTGCAGAGTCCTGCCTCTGCTCTATTCTTCAACCCACGAACAATTACTCATTGTTGTATTGCACCAATGAATAAAAACCGGGGATCTGTTGCCTGCTCACTGGCACTCCTATTAGCACTGACAGGTTCAGGCGCATTCGGGTTAATTTATTCTTTTCCCCGAATCCTCGGATACTACCCACCCCGCCTGGAACAGAAACCCGTCTTTTGCAGTTCAGATGTTCAAAAAATCCAGGCCGGCCAGACATTGAAAGTTATGACCTGGAATATCCAGGGTTTTGCCGGGAAGTATTACCCCTACTGGACAGACACCTTCTCAGCCCCCCTGATTACATCAGCCCATGTCGATAAAACCCTGAAAAGGGTTGTGGATGTTATTCAGGCAGAGAATCCCGACATCCTGTTTTTACAGGAGGTTTATCTGCAACACCCCCACGCACGGGAGCTTAACCAGCTCCAACAGATAACCAGAAAACTTTCCGAACTTTTTCCCTGCTACAGCTCCGCGACTTACTGGAAAACCCGTTTTATTCCCCACAAAAACCTGACATCACCATCGGATATGGCACTGGTCACCATGAGCAGATACCGAATGGACTCAGCCTCCCAACAACTCCTGCCACCGACCAAGAGCCAGAGAGCCCTGATACCTTTCTACCCCCGCCACTCCCTTCAAGAGGTTAACTTTCCACTGGCAGGGGGAGGAAGACTTACCACGATCAATACACACCTTGATGCCCCAACACTGGGAAGGGGCAACATGGGTAACCAGATTCACGCTGTATTACGCAGACTGACCCGGCTTTCAGAAAAAAAACGTCTGTGGCTGTTTGCCGGTGACCTCAACCTTCTCCCTCCGGGCTTTTATCAACACCTTCCTCAAAACCAGAAGTCCCACTACCCGGAGCTATCTCCATTAAAGCCCTTTTATCAGCAATTCACGGGGATCCCCTCTCTGGCGAATTTACAGGAGGAAAACGCCTCACAGTGGCTAACAGCCTATGACCTGAATCCCGCCAGGCTGGAACTGGTTCTGGACTATTTCTTCCACCCCCGAGCCATAGTCTCATCTGACAGCCGTGTTCTTCCCCTGCCCCTGGATATTTCTGATCACATGCCGGTGGCAACCCATATAACCCTTCCGTCGGGATATAGCTCTCGCCACAATTGATCATCTGACATACAATCCCGTCTCTTTTGTCTGAGCCTGTCGTGGGATTATGAACGCCCTGTTTGTTGAGCAGTTATCGACCATCGATTTTTCATTTCTCTGCCCCGAGCGAGGACTTGTCGGGGAAACCTGGCTGGTTGACGTAGTGCTCTCCGGGGAACTGAATGATGAAGGCATGGTGTTTGACTTCGGTCATGTCAAAAAAGAAGTCAAAAGCATGATTGACAGCTATGCCGACCATGCCCTGCTGGTTCCCATTGAAAATACGGCAGTTCAGGTTCAGGAAAACGAAAAACAGAGAGAAGTGACTCTTCAGCAGAACGATGGTGGAACAATTCGTTGCCGGGCACCTCTTCAGTCCATACTGCCTCTGCCAGTGACAGAAATTACTCCGGACAATGTCCGCCCACTCCTTGAAAAGTATATTCTGGCTGGGTTGCCGGATAATGTCACCGGTATTGAACTGCACCTTTACCCCGACAATATCCAGGGGGCTTATTACCACTACAGTCACGGGCTGAAGAAACACCAGGGTGATTGCCAGCGTATAGCTCACGGTCATCGCTCGCCGATCAAGGTGTTTGTCAATAACCAGCGCAGTCTTGATCTGGAAAAAGAGGTTGCCCATACCTGGAAGGATATTTATATCGCCACCCGGGAAGACCTTATTTCAACCACTCAAATTGATGGCCTGGAACACAATACCTTTGCCTATCAGGCACTGCAGGGGCAATTTGTGCTTCTTATTCCTGCTCGCCAATGCTACCTCATGGAGACAGACACAACTGTCGAACTGATGGCCGCTTATCTGGCCGAAAAACTCGGACGCAAAGCCCCTGGCAAATCAATCAGAGTTATTGCCAACGAAGGTTATTGCAAAGGCGCTATCGGTCACTTCCCTGGCGAATAACAGTCCCTGACAACAGTTTCTAGTAATGAGAATGAGGTTTGGGTGCAGTAAAAGAAAAAGGCTGTAGAGGAAGCTGGCTATTTATATCCGGTTTTAAAGAATCATTATCTGCCCTGCAGACCTGGCCACTGCACATGGGATAACTTTTGCTGGTCAGCATGCTTTCCTGCACATTGAAGGTAACCACTGGAATAGAAATAGAATTTGCCCGTCTTTCTCTGGGTGCCCTCTTCACAGGATAGGGGTCAGAGATTTTCCTTCTGGCCCTGCGGGTACCAGGATGATTTGAAGTTCCCGGTGGCTCATTACTGTCCCCGCTCACCTCTCTTCCTGACACAGCTCTTACCGGAACAAAAACGGAAGAAAGCGGCCAAGTGGCTGTCTGCACATTCGCCGTACAACTTGACTGTATAATATAAGGCTCAATATGCTGCCGGGGACTCGCCAAAAAAGCAGAACTATCAGAGAAAAAGAAAACATCACGGGCCTTCCTCCCCCTTCCCCTTTCAACATACGCGATATTCGGCTGCAGATTCGACGATGTATCCCAAACTTCGTACCAGGTATTTCCATCTTCCCCTATAAAAATGCTACTTCCTGTAGACAGAGCCAGGGTATTAATATCCTTGTTATAAGTCATCGACTGAATAGAAGTCATGTTTTTTAAAGGGCGCAGACGATCCTGGAGAGCGTTGATATCAACCACCTGAACCTGTTGGCGTTCATTTGCAAGCGTTAGCACGTTATGGTCACAGGCAAAGAACACAAGTATCTGAGGGGTTGCGATTATCAAACCATTTTCAGTAACGGCCATTCCCTTTATCTGCTCTGCACTCTCAACAACATCTCTTATGGACATACTGGCAACCAGTTTCATCCTCCCTGTCTCTGCCTTAAATTGATAGAAAGACAGTCTACTACCATAGGCAATCAGTAAATCAACAGGTCCCTTCTCATTCAGTTCTAATCGGCCCGAGACATTCAATAACCATGAAATATCGTCAGGAAATTCCTTGTCCTGATCAGTTAGGAAATCAACGTCTCCCTCGCCCTCTTTGTCCAGGCTATCACCGCCCCCCTGGGGTATAAGCACATTGATAAGTTCCTCAGAAAAAAACGGTACTAACATCTTTTTATTTTCATCATCCGGATCTTGATTCTTGTCGTTATGGTATGTCATCCCGGAATTACTTCTGAATCCCAGCAAAGCCTCCTGATAAGAAACCAGCCTGGGGGAAAATTCTTTTACAAATACCTCATTTTTACTGGCCATAAACAGCCTGTACATCAACCCTTCCCCAACACATGATGCAGGAACCTGTTGTGTAGCAATACCACCGGTCAGCCCCACGCCTGAATGACTGAGAAAGAAATCTCTTCTTAAGCCCAGCTCTTCAAGGTCAATGCAGAAAAAACCACCATCCTGTTCAATCCGCAAACATATGCTTCTACCATCTTCCTGCAGCCATACCGACATATTAGAGCTGCAGTCCGACAAACTGGCTCTGGGAGAAGGCCTGCTCCCCGGGACCAAAGCACTGGCACCCACCGCAATACTCCAAAGCAGCAATGTGCGAAAAGTAAATAAAGCTAAGGCCCGGATAAAAATAGCGTAATCCCCCCAACAATAAACAGCACACAAGGTGTTCTGCCACAACAACCCCATACATTTAAGCGGAAAAAAACTGATGCGCCAGAGGTGGAATTACTTAAAGACATCAATAAAAAAACCCACGCCCTGCATAAAGCAGGACGCGGGTTTTCAGCAATACTGGGTCAGTAGAGCCGGGTGGAAGATGATTACATCATACCGCCCATGCCACCCATACCGCCCATACCACCCATGCCGCCCATATCAGGGGCAGAAGCAGCCTTGTCCTCAGGCATATCAGCAACCATGGCTTCGGTAGTGATCATCAGGCCAGCTACGGAAGCAGCAGCCTGCAATGCGGAACGGGTGACCTTGGCTGGATCCAGGATACCCATTTCCATCATGTCACCAAATTCGCCGGTTGCAGCGTTGTAACCGAAGTTACCTTCACCGTTGCGAACCGTCTCAACCACAACAGCAGCTTCGTCACCGGAGTTGGCAGCGATCTGACGGATAGGACCTTCCAGGGCACGCAGAGCCAGAGCGATACCGGCTTCCTGCTCCTTGTTGATACCTTCAACAGAGATGTTGCTCAGGGCACGGATCAGGGCAACACCACCACCGGCAACTACGCCTTCTTCAACAGCGGCACGGGTTGCGTGCAGAGCATCTTCAACGCGGGCCTTCTTCTCTTTCATTTCCACTTCAGAAGCAGCACCAACCTTGATCACGGCAACACCGCCGGCCAGCTTGGCAACACGTTCCTGCAGCTTCTCTTTGTCGTAATCGGAGCTGGAGTTCTCGATTTCAGCGCGAACCTGCTCAACACGGGCAGAGATGTCTGCCTGGTTGCCGGCACCGTCAACAACAGTGGTGTCGTCCTTAGTGATAACAATGCGCTTGGCAGTACCCAGGTCGTCCAGGGTTACCTTCTCCAGGCTCATGCCAATCTCTTCGGAGATCACAGCACCACCGGTCAGAACAGCGATATCCTGCAGCATGGCCTTGCGACGGTCACCGAAACCAGGTGCCTTGACAGCGGAAACCTTAACAATACCGCGCATGTTGTTCACAACCAGAGTCGCCAGAGCTTCGCCTTCAACATCTTCAGCGATGATCAGCAGGGGCTTGCCAGCCTTGGCCACGGCTTCCAGGGTCGGCAGCAGATCACGGATGTTGGAGATCTTCTTGTCGAACAGCAGGATGAAGGGGGTTTCCAGTTCAGCAGACATGCTTTCCTGGTTGTTGATGAAGTAGGGAGACAGGTAGCCGCGGTCGAACTGCATGCCTTCTACAACATCCAGTTCATTTTCCAGAGAGTTACCTTCCTCAACGGTGATAACGCCTTCCTTGCCAACCCTTTCCATTGCTTCAGCAATGATGTCACCAACGGTTTCATCGGAGTTGGCGGAGATAGTACCTACCTGGGCGATAGCCTTGCTGTCGGCACAGGGAGTGGACATGTCCTGCAACTGGGCAACAACAGCGGTAACAGCCTTGTCGATACCACGCTTCAGATCCATGGGGTTCATGCCGGCGGCAACGTACTTCAGACCTTCGTTTACGATGGACTGAGCCAGTACGGTTGCGGTAGTAGTACCGTCACCTGCCTGGTCGTTAGCCTGGGAAGCCACTTCCTTAACCAGCTGGGCACCCATATTTTCGAATTTGTCTTTCAGTTCGATTTCCTTGGCTACGGATACACCATCCTTAGTGATGGTGGGCGCGCCGAAGGACTTCTCCAGCAGAACGTTGCGGCCCTTGGGGCCCAGAGTTGCTTTTACCGCATCAGCCAGGACGTTTACGCCCTCAAGCATTTTTTTGCGGGCGTCGTCACCGAATTTGACTTGCTTGGCAGCCATCTTGATGTTCCTTGAATCGGGTTAGATAAAGTCGTTGAACAAACAGCCTGTGCTGCTTATTCGCTTTCGATTACGGCAAAGATGTCAGACTCAGCCATCAGGACGTGCTCAACGCCGTCAATCTTGATGGTGTTGGAATCGCTGTGGTAACCGCCAAATACGACCTTGTCACCCACCTTCACGACCAGCTCAACCACGTTGCCGTTGTTGTCGATACGGCCAGAGCCGACAGCAACAACTTCACCACGATTGGTCTTCTCGGCCTTACCGGGCAGTACGATACCGCCGGAAGAAGTAGTCTCGCTTTCAAAGCGGCGCACGAGCACCTGGTCACGCAAAGGACGGAGCTTCATTGATAGTCTCTCCACTGTCTTTAACAGAGCTATGAATTACTTGACCGGCAAGCCGGCAATACCCAAAAAACACTTCCCGTCCAGCCCGGAGCTGCCCTTGGGAAGCCAACGGAAAAACGCCATAAACGGCCAGTTTCCCGCTAAACTGTTCGCTGGTGCTTCGTATAAACCGAAGCTGACCTCTTGCCCGACATAGATAGGGCCAGCCATTTCGCATTTCAACCCCGGATAGAAAAAAAATTAATCTTCCCTGCGAAATTCACCATCAATGGCATCACTGTCCCCGGCAGATCTGGAAAAATGACCGTTAAACCCGGCACCGGAAACATGTCCATTCATAGTGGCCGAGGTATACATCTGGAATCTTGAGCTGCTGGACATTCGCTTAATCAGGACCCTGCGCAGGGGAGGAATCAAGCCACAGAAGGCAATAACATCAGTAATAAAGCCGGGAGCCAGCAGCAGGGCACCACAAAACGCAATAACCAGCCCTTCCATCATTTCCATAGCCGGCACTTCCCCCACAGCCATTCTCTGGCGGGCCCGGGTCAGGGCGCTGAAGCCCTCCCGGCGCAGCAAGTAAAGCCCTGCCGATGCGGTAAACAGAATCAGAGCTACGGTGGGCAGCACGCCAATCAGGCTACCCACCTTTATAAGAATCATCAGCTCCGTAATCGGGAGCAGGACCAGCAAAAAAAAGCCAAAACGCACTGTTTTCTCCGTTTGAGACAGAAGTCCCCTGATTGTAAAAGCTATATGGCACTGGCCTGAGTGATTTCAAGGTCTGTCTGGAAAAAGTTCTGAACTATCAGCCCGGCGTTAAGCCTCGGTACATTCTTACTTAAGAAGGTGCTGGGTGTTCCGGAATCCGGCAGCGAGTGCAGTGCCATGCTCTTCGGTATGGGCAACAAGAAAGCCCGCAAATTGGGAGGATCAGCTCTGACAGCCGGGGGAACAGCCTCTATTGGTGCCCTCGCCTGGAAAGCTCCCTGAACCCGGCAGAGATTGCCAGAAAAGTTCGTTCCCCGGAACAGGCTTCCGAGGTCTATCTTATATCCTTGCTGATTATTGATGAGCAGAACTTTATGGAGAAAAGCTATTTACAGGAGCTGTCCAGACAGATGAGTCTGGAGCCGGAAGCGATAGCACTGCTGGAACAAAAAGCCCGGGATACCCAATAAAACACCCTTCCAATATCCGAGGATCAGGTTAACAACCCGTGAATGCCTTTCATTTCTTTCAGCAGTTTCTGCACAACCCGGCTCAGACCGGAGCCATCATGGCATCCGGGCCGAGCCTCTGTCAGCAACTGGTACAAACAGCCAGAGTGGAAAAGGCCGGAACCATTCTTGAATTCGGCACAGGGACAGGGGTGGTGACGGAAGAGATCTGCCGCAGAAAACCGCAGCAGGCAGAATTAATAGGTTTTGAAATTAACAGTACCTTCGCTGAAGCCACCCGCCGGCGCTGTCCCCAGGCAGATATTATTGACGGCTGCGTAACCTCAGCCCGTGCCGTTCTGGAAGAACGCAACCTGGAATACTGCGACACCATTGTCAGCGGGTTACCCTGGGCTGCTTTTTCCGCCCATGTGCAACAGCAGTTTCTGAGAGCCGCCATAGAAGCATTGCGCCCGGGCGGTTACTTCGTGACTTACGCCTATGTCCATAGCCTGGCGTTGTTTACCGCTCAGCAGTTTCACAAGAACCTGCAGAGCTCCTTTGACTATGTCAGCAAAAGCTCGATTATTTGGGGCAATCTTCCCCCGGCTATAATTTATATTGCCCGGAAAAAAGACCACACAGCAGAGGTTCAGGCACTGTAACTGACGGCCCGTTCCTGTAACAGTCGCCAGATACCTCCCTGTTCCAGCAATGCCCTGCGCGCCAGAGCAAAGCCAGCATACCAGGGACTGCTATAGAGCTGGCTGTTCACAATTTTTACGCCAACACCATCACTCAGAGTGAGGGACTGGGTATCCAGTGCATGCTGTATCACCGGATGCACCACTTTCTCTGCCCTGAACATTTCGCCGGCCAGAATAACCACGTCAGGCCTGATCAGGTTCACCGCCATGGCGATGGCCTTGCCCAGTTTTGCCGCTGTATCCCGGAGCAACAGCTCAGCCAGAGCATCTCCACCCTGAGCAGCCTCAACAATATCGCCCACCGAAACCAGATGTCTCTCAGAACGCAAAGAGCGAAGTACACTCTCCGCCCCCTCTTCCAGCATCTGACGACAGCGGCGCTCAATCACCGAGTTGGAAACCTGGGTTTCGAGGCAGCCTATATTGCCGCAGTAACAGCGCTCACCCAAAGGGTCAGTCTGAATATGGCCAATCTCCCCTACAGCCAGGCTGCTGCCTTCGTAGAGTTTTCCATCCAGCACCATGCCAGCACCCACACCATTATGGACAGTCACCAGCAGGCTGTTAGGAATGTTGCGACTGACGCCAAAGTGGTGTTCGGCCAAAGCCATTGATGAAATAAAGTTGCCAAGATAACAGGGCAGTCCAGTTGCTTCCGTCACCTGCTGCGCAAGGGGGAGATTATCAACCTTAAGATGGGGCAGAAAACGAATCACACCATCACTGGAATGAACCAAACCTGGTGTTGTCAGGCCGATACCGGCCAGGCAGTGAATGCGTGCAGAATTGTCATTGATGAACTGCCGCAGGTTAGCAATAAAATGGGTGCTGAATGCAGACTCACTGGCCGGAGAGCAAGGCACAGATATACGTGCCAGCAATTCGCCGGACAGATCACACAAGCCAAAGTGGAAATCTGTTCTACCCGTCCGGGCAGCCAGAATCTGGATCTGCCCGGGAGCAGGCATCAGGGATGTGGCTTTGCGCCCCCTCTCGGACGACTGAGTTTCACACTCAACCACCAGCCCCGCTTCAATCAGCCGCCGGGTAATACGCGTGACACTGCCAGCAGAAAGATTACAGTTACGGGCAATCTGTATGCGGGAAACAGGATGGCTCTCAACGATTGTTTTGAAAACGACAGAGGTATTCTGCTCTTTAACGAAATCCAGATTGGCAATGGCCACAGTATTAAATTTCCCTTTACACCTACATCAACTTATACCGGCCTCTACTGGCAAATAGTGACCACCACTGACAGTTGCCCGAACCTGATAACTTTCGTCAACAACCACCAGATTGGCGATCTGCCCGGCAGCCACATTTCCAAACTTTCGCTGCACTCCCAAAACCCTTGCCGGATTACATGTCGCCATACGAATAGCAGCCGGTTCCGGTATGCCCTGGGCAATACTGTTTCTCACTGCCTCAACCATAGTCAGGGCAGAACCGGCCAGTGTGCCGTCGGCATTCATACAGCAGCCATTCCTATGGTAAATGGTCTGACCGGCAAAACGAAACTCAGTCATATCCGTTCCTGCCGCTGTACTGGCATCGGTGACCAGTACCAGACGGTCCTGCAACAACCGGTGGGCGATACGCATATTTTCCCATGCCAGATGATGGCCATCGGCGATAATACCTGCTCCCAGGGTGGGGCTGTCCAGTGTCGCGCCCACCAGCCCTGGCTCACGACTGCCTAGTGGGCTCATGGCATTATGCAGATGGGTAACAAAACCAGCGCCGGCTTTCTCAGCCGCTCGTACCTGCTCCGCCGTAGCATTACTGTGACCGAGGGAGACAACTATTCCCGCTTGAGCAAACACCTGAATTACACCATCCGGACACACTTCCGGAGCCAGCGTTATCATGCGAATGACATCGCTATTGTCACAGATATAGTCGATCATGATCTGTGAAGGCGCGCGTATCTGACCAGCGTCATGTATACCTTTGCGGTCATGATTGAGATGCGGACCTTCCATATGAAGACCATGTACCCGCTCTGGGCAGGACTGCTGATAGGCCCTGACCACCTCAACCGCTGCACGAATATCATCATCCGGGCTGGTAATCAGGGTTGGCAAAAATGAGGTACAACCTGCCTTCAGATTGGTGTGATGCATGATATCCAGAGTTTCACCGGAGATATCATTGTTAAACAGCACACCGCCACAGCCGTTTAACTGCAGATCGATAAACCCGGGGACGATAGTCAATCCGCTCAGATCGGTCACCAGACAATTATTCGGAACTTCATCCTCACGGCAGACTCCAACGATTTCGCGACCTTTCAGCACAATCGCATTGGCCGTCTTATCACCGCCTTGCTGTTGCCCCGTACGAATAAAACAGTTCACAAGTGCATGGCAGATTTCAGACACAGGCAGGCTCCGCAGGGTGCGAACTTTTAAATCCAGTGTGGCCGGGTCATCGCACACCATGACGGCTTTAGGATGGCTTTGCAGGGCAGAGACTGTCCACATATGGTTTATCGCACCTTCCACTGCGCAGTTTTTCGGGTATCACTTAAAGGAATAAAACGCATTCTCCTTCACTCCCTGCTTCTGAGCTGACAGGCCATTCTCATAAATAACAGCTACCCAACCCGGATATTTCTAAAATATACGAGCACCTTACACAATTATTTTTCATTGAGAATGATAAAGTTCAAAAAATCACAATAGAAACCACAAACACACAAAGAAACTGCCACAAAGCACCATCTTATCGAGCATTTAATTTTTATTAAAAAATAAATAGTTAATATAGTCACACTGTCGTATCACGCAAACAGGTAGCGGTATATACAATGAACATACTTGGATATCTGCAAAAACTCGGTAAGGCACTGATGCTGCCTATAGCCGTTCTACCCGTAGCAGCACTTCTGCTTCGATTGGGGCAAGATGACCTGCTTGGCATAGCATTTATGGCCAAAGCCGGGGATGCCATATTTGGCAATCTGCCGCTCCTGTTTTCACTGGGAATCGCTGTGGGTATCTCCAAAGACTCAGCCGGTGCTGCAGCCCTGGCCGGTGCCATTGGCTACTTCGTGCTGACCTCCGCAGCCGGCACCATTAATGCTGATATCGATATGTCCTTCTTCGGCGGTATTATCAGCGGTATCGTGGCCGGACATACCTACAACCGCTTCCATAATACCGCCCTGCCCGCTGCTCTGGGCTTCTTCAGTGGCAAACGACTGGTGCCTATTGTCACCGGCCTTTCCATGCTGTTGATTGCCTGGGTCTGTGGTTATGTCTGGCCATCCATCCAGAATGGCATAGATGCTTTCGGCCATGGCGTGGCCGAGTCCGGCGCTATTGGCCAGTTTATCTACGGTACAGTGAACCGTGGCCTTATTCCCTTCGGCCTGCACCATGTACTGAACTCCTATTTCTGGTTTGGACTGGGAGAGTTCCAGGGAGCCACCGGTGACTTGGGTCGCTTCTTTGCCGGCGACCCTGAAGCTGGCGTATTCATGACCGGTTTCTTCCCTGTGATGATGTTCGGCCTGCCTGCAGCCGCACTGGCCATGTATATAACCGCCCGCAGCGAGCGCAAAGCACAGATTGGCGGCGTACTCTTTTCTGTCGCCCTGACGGCTTTCCTCACCGGTATTACCGAGCCTCTGGAATTTATGTTTATGTTCCTGGCTCCCGGCCTGTATGCCCTGCACGCAGTCCTCACCGGTTTGTCCCTGGTTACCACAAACACTTTGGGGCTGGCCCACGGCTTCGGTTTCTCCGCCGGTCTGTTTGATATGGTGCTGAACTGGGGCCTTGCCACTAATCCAGGCACTCTGATACTGGTTGGCCTGGCTTTTGGTGGTGTCTACTTCATGACCTTCTACGCAGCTATTAAAGCCTTTAACCTGAAAACTCCTGGCCGTGAAGAGGAAGACGCTGTACAGGCCGTTCCGCAAACTTCCAACGTTACAGGAATGAGTGAAAACGCCTTCAAGGCCCGCCAGTTTGCCAAGGCACTGCGCGGTTTCAGCAACATTACCAATATTGATGCCTGCATCACCCGCCTGCGTATGTCTGTCAAGGACTCTTCCATCATTGATGACCAGGTGATGAAAGCTCTTGGAGCCTCCGGTGTCGTACGCATCAACGACACAAGCATCCAGATTATCCTCGGCCCTCTGGCAGAAATTATTGCCGGCGAGATGAAGTCCATCCCCGTCACCGAAAACCTGGACACTATTCAACTGCCAGCACAGACCAACACCGCTGCCCGAGACATTCTGGCCCAAAAATACCTGAAAGCCCTGGGAGGTCAGAACAACCTGACGGAGATTGACGCCTGCATTACCCGCCTGCGTCTGACAGTCAAAGAACGCTCAATCATCAATGAGAACACTTTGAAAATCCTTGGAGCCACCGGTGTCGTGCCGATTGGCGAGAATAATGTGCAAATAGTTGTTGGCCCTGAAGCAGAGATTATTGCCGGGCAAATCCAGCAGCTTTGTGACCAGCACCCTGGCGAAAAGACAAATACTGCAGCAGAGGCTTTTGCATGACACAAATTGAGAATGGGAGCCAGCCTGTGCTGGCTCCCCTCTCTGGAGAACTGGTCAGCCTTGACCAGTCTCCAGATCCGGTTTTCGCCCAGCGCATGGCCGGGGACGGCGCTGCCATCAACCCAACCGACAACACCGTGCTGGCTCCCTTCACCGGTACTATCACCCAGGTTCACAGTTCAAAACATGCGGTTGCGGTAAAAAACGACGTTGGTATAGAGATTCTAATTCATGTGGGTGTTGATACCGTCCTGCTCAAAGGTGAAGGTTTCAGCACTCTGGTCAATGTTGGTGACCAGGTTCAGTCAGGCCAGCCATTGCTGACCTTTGACAGTGAGATCGTCGCCGCCAAAGCCGCCAGCCTGCAGACCGTTATTCTGATGACGTCATCGAACACAATCACTCCTGCGGATTTTGGACAGTACATTACCGCCGGAGAGAGCACCGTGTTTTCCGTAGCAGCACTTGATTCCACCACTACGGAAGCCTCAGTTTCTTCCAGCGACCTGTCGGAGAAAACCTGTTCACAAGAGGTCATTATCCCCAACCCTGCCGGCCTTCATGCCCGCCCCGCAGCCAGACTGACCGGCATCGCAAACTCCTTCAACGCGAAGGTCACCCTGAGATCGGCTGATAAAAATTCAGAATGTGCCGCTAACAGCCTGACCGCCATTCTTGGGCTGGAAACTGTTCTTGGTACACAGCTGACAGTCACAGCCCGAGGCTCTGATGCAGAACAGTCACTGGCAGCGGTTGTTGAAGGCATTGCGTCAGGTCTTGGTGATGATATCTCTTCCCACACCACACTTAATGAGAAGGAGGAAGAACTCCCCGAGGAGCCGCCTCTGCTGGGAGCTGAAGCAGCGGACAACAATATCCTCAGCGGCATTAAGGCCGCTCCGGGCTCAGCCATAGGTTCGATTTTCCAACACTCTCGCAACCTGCCCTCCTACCCGGAACAGGGCGTCGATATCGAAGAAGAACTTGGCCAGCTAAATTACGCTCTGGATAAGGCCCGCACTGAGTTACAGGTTCTGACGAATTCACTGAGAGAAACCATGCCAGACCAGGCGCAGGTTTTTGCCGCTCATCAGGCTCTGCTTAATGATCCCAGTATTCAGGATGCTGCGGCCCGGCATATTCGTGATCACAAAAGCGCGATCTGGGCATGGCACAACAGCTTCCAGCAGGAAGCTGATCACACACGACAACTCTCTAATTCATTGCTGGCGGCCCGGGCTGCCGACATAGAAGACGTTGGTTTAAGGGTTCTGTCCCACCTTTTAGGCGTCAATATCAGCCTTACAGACCTGCCGGAAAACACTGTACTGGTACTGGAAGATATCACCCCCTCGGAAGTGGTCAGCCTGAACCGGGACAATGTCTGCGGCATCTGCACCATAGCCGGTGGTACAACGTCCCATTCAGCGATTCTCGCCAGCTCCCTGGGCATTCCCTATCTGGTGAATACCTCTGCAGAGATCCTGTCCGCAACCAACGGCACACCTGTGATTGTTGATGCCGACAATGCCCAGATCTATCTCAACCCCGAGCCGGAACAGGTCAGCAGGTTCAGGAAGCAGAAACAGGCCAGCCAGGAAGCCATGATGCAGGCCAGGGCTTCAGCCCATAAACCTGCCGTGACTCTGGACGGCCAGAAGGTCACTGTCGCTGCCAATATCGGCAGCCCGGCCGATGCCCGCGCAGCGGTTGAAAACGGTGCCGAAGGTGTTGGCCTGCTGCGTTCCGAATTCCTCTATCTGGACCGTACCTGCGAGCCGACCATCGCTGAACAGCAGAGTGTTTACAAAGAGATTCTCGACACAATAGACCCGCAACACTCTGTTGTTATCCGCACTCTGGATGTTGGCGGAGACAAGCCCCTCTCCTACCTGCCTCTTCCCCGGGAAGAGAATCCGTTTCTGGGGGAACGGGGAGTGCGTATATCCATCCAGCGTCCGATACTGCTGCGCAAACAGGTGCGAGCGATCTTTGCCGCAGCGAAAGGCTACTGTCCACACATTATGCTGCCAATGATCAGCTCCCTTGATGAGTTTCGGGCAGTTAAAACACTAATTGTCGCGGAGCAACAAAAAGCAGATATAGAGAAGATGGAACTGGGCATTATGATCGAAGTGCCCTCCGCAGCACTGATGGCTGACAAATTTGCTCCGGAAGTGGATTTCTTCTCCATCGGCACCAACGACCTGACCCAGTACACCCTGGCAATAGACCGCAGCCACCCCCGCCTTGCAGCAAGAGCCGATGGCCTGCATCCGGCAGTTCTACGGTTTATTGATATGACGGTGAAAGCAGCTCAGAAAGAAGGCAAATGGGTAGGCATCTGCGGCGGACTGGCCAGCGACCCGGATGCTACAGCTGTACTGGTTGGTCTGGGCGTGGAAGAACTCTCTGCCAGTATTCCGGCTATTCCTTTGATCAAAGCCAGAGTAAGGGAGCTGAGTATTGAGAACTGCCACGAACTGGCACAGAAGGCTCTGCAACAGAGTACTGCCTGTGATGTACGACAGTTACTTAAAAATAAATGATCCCGTATAACCAACTATAAATCAGCAAGTTTGAGGGTGAGAGCACAGAGCACCAGCGGTTGATTTCTGTTAGCTTTTTGGGTAGTGGGCCAAATGTGTGTTTCATGCGTAAATATCCCGACCAAACTCGACCTTGTTTATGAGCATTCCGATAACGATATCGTGCATCTTTTCTAACTTGGAAAAACATATAGTCTTACGGGCTAAACGCTTTATCCATGTTCTAAAATTCAGATTCTTTCGCTCGATCTTCTATGTATTTCTCTTGCCCACTTCATGTTTGTGCTCATCGAGATTTCTTTCATAGGCACCCCAGTCATCAGTGTAAAATTTCTGGATACCAAAAGGCTCCAGAAGCGCTTTCAGTTTGCGAAAAACATCATCTTTTCTCTTTCCAAAAATATAGGCCAAAACAATGTTGGTCTTATGATCGACGGCATACCAGAGCCAGCGCTGGTTGGCTTTATTGCCAACAAATGACCACTGTTCATCGAGTTCGGCAGCATCACACGCAAGCAGGATATGCGCCGATGTATCGCACTCTGCGTCTAATACCCAGCGGATATGAGAGTTAACCGATACAAGCTTTCCTTCTTGGCTTGCGATCGTGCTGATAACAGTACTTTTGTTGATCCTGAGAACGCGCCCGATACCCCGAGTACCGCTGCCATTGATTGCTATATCCAGGACCTGTTTTCGAATACCTGGCATACAAGCCCTGTAGCGATATTCGAGCATAAAGGTTTTCGTGTCACACTCCTGGTTTTTACAGCGGTAACGCTGGCGGCCACTACCGTTTTAGGGATAGTAAACGACATTATAATTATATTTGGGGTGTGTTAGTGTTCATCGGTGCACTGAATAGAGATAGTGACATTTTGGGGACAAATATTGATGAATTTTAATGGGGTAGGGTGTCTATGAGTCTTGCGATGGCGTTTGTCGTTGTATTTGTTGTTTCGGTAGTGATTAAATACGCCTGTGATACATTCGAGCAAAGTGCCGAATACCTTGGGCGGAACATGAGTGAAGGGGGGAAAGGGGGGTTAATTAACGCAATAGGGTCATCTTTACCTGAAATGATGACCGCTTTTGCCCTGTTGTTTTTGCTTAGGGATGAGTCTGGTTTTGCCGCTGGTATATCTGTGACAGTCGGAAGTGCAGTCTTTAATGCTGTGGTCATACCGCTGGTATGCATACTTGCAGTACGCTTTTGGGGGGCTAACGGGAAGCGAGTTAAGGCTTTTGAAGTCAGTAAGGTCGCACTCAAGAGAGATGGTTTCTGGTTGTTGATGAGCGAATTTGTCTTGATAGCAATGCTGATGGCTTTTGATGTGTTTGAGTGGTGGATGGGGGTCGTGCTTCTTATCGTGTATATGGGCTATTTGATACACATGCTCAAAAGCTGTAATCAGGACGGAGAAGGTGATTATGAATATGAATCTTTGGAAAACTCATCAAAGTTCATAGCTCTGGTTAAGTTTGATTTTAACAAAGTGTTTTTTAATGACCGTCCAGTTACAAATTTATCGGCAAGTGTTAATTTGCTACTTGCCACTGTTGTAATTGGTATTGCCTGTCACTTTCTAAGTGTTGCTGTAGTTGATATTTCTCGTGGTTTAGGTATTCCTGTTTACATGTCAGCGCTTATTTTTGCAGCTGCGGCGACGTCTGTTCCTGATACTTTTTTGAGTGTTAAAGATGCTGTGAAGGGTGAGTATGATGACGCCGTAGCGAATGCTTTTGGTAGTAATACTTTTGATATTACCGTTGCTTTAGGTTTGCCCTTAATAGTCTATGGGCTGGTTTTTGGCGCGATCCAAATGCCGGGAAGTGAAGAGTTGGCTGTGTTGCGAATTGTTCTGGTTGGAGTTACTTCCATTGTATTGGCGCTATTGTTTTTCCCGAAAAAAGTGAATGGCTGGACTGCCATAGGTCTTTTCTCTCTTTTTGCTTCCTGGGTTGGATATTTGATGTTGGCAATATAGCAGGTTTGGGTATTTATGATTTAAATGGGCTTATTTATTCCAAGGTCGATTAATCGATCTTGGAATATCTAAAATCGTATGACTGGTTCTTTAAAGCTGGTAAATATTAAGGTGTTTAATAATGAAGTTGGCGGTTTTTGATTTTGATCAAACATTGATTCTAGAAAATAGCCTCAGCTGTTTGTTTAAGGCAGCAGCAGATAAAGAATTTCTTTGGTTAATGGTTTTACCTCTATTTTTTACGCGGGATTTTTGGCGTCAACCGAAGTTTAATATTAAAAAGTATCTCTATAGTGCATGTCTCAATGGTCTTGATGAAAGGGAGGTCTATGATATTGGGTTGCAATGTGCCAAGTATTTTACGCCAAACCAGAAGGTAGTTGATGCTTTGCTTCGGCATAAAGCTAGCGGAGGTGAGGTGTGGATTGTTACTGCATCGCCGGAGTCGTATGTTCGTGGTATTGTCGACCGCTTAGGGTGGCCTTGTTGCAAGGTTATAGGTACGAAACTGGTTGCAAATAATGGTGTTTTAACAGGTGAATTCAAACGAGAGTGTGCATTTGAAGAGAAAGTTTTACGTATTAAAAAAATGATTGAATTAGATGGCCGCTACTTAGATGCTGTATTAGGTTACGGTAATTTACCGCCGGACAGTCCTATGCTCTCCATTGTACGGCAAGGATTTGTTGTGAATGGGAGTGGGGTGCGCCATTTTAATAGGACTGAAATTGGGTGATAGATTTCCTGTGGATAAGTGAAAGCGGGAGTTTATTTCAAATAATCACTCTTTCAATATAAGTGTACTAGTGCAACTAAGCCCTGAAAACCCCACCGAAGTAGAAATATGTTTTAATAGCTCTCAGGGTTTCCACAAGAAATAAGAAGTAGCAGGGATGCCAGCAGATTATTGCAAACAGTTTGTTCTTGATGCTCAGCAGCGTGAAGAGCTTGACAGTATCGTACGTAAACGCAGCAGTACTCAGGCTCAGGTTCTGCGAGCCAGAATTATCCTAGCTGCTGCTGAAGGACTCAGTCTTCGGGCATCAGCAACAGCTCTGCAGTGTGACCGCGAAACCGTCACGCTCTGGCGTAAGCACTGGATTGAACGCTCCGACCTGTCCTCTGTTATCGCGCGCCTTAAAGACGCTCCTCGTCCGGGTCACCCTCCCAAATTTTCTGCTGAACAGATTTGCCAGATTATGAAACTGGCCTGTGAGAAACCGGAAGACCATGGATTTATATTAAGCCACTGGTCCCAGAATGCCCTGGCTAAAGCCGTTGTGAAAAAAGGCATTGTCGATTCTATTTCCCAGCGCCAGATCGGGCGATTTTTAAAATCAGGCCGACATTCGTCCCGATAAGGTTCAGGGCTGGGTCAACACCCCCAAAGACGAAGCGTTTGATGAACGCTGTGCTGATGTCTGTGAAACTTATCAGCAGGCCCCGGAACGGAATAAGCAGGGCATTCGCACCATTTCTTTTGACGAAAAGACTGGTATACAAGCATTGGAGCCTGTTTCGCCGGGCAAATGCGTTCAGCCTGGTTATATTGAAAAACGTGAATTTGAATACCGGCGACATGGCACCCAGGCCCTGTTAGCGGGTATGGATGTGGCGACGGGTAAGATTACGCCCCTGGTTCGTGATACTCGCAGTGAGCAGGATTTTGCTGACTGGTTGCAGACCATGCTGGATAGTGATGACAATGCTCTTGGCTGGCATATTGTCATGGATAACCTCAACACGCATATGTCAGAGGCTGTGGTCACAATGGTGGCGGAGATTGAAGGAACGCCGTCGTCAGAACTGGGGGTTAAGGGGAAGTCCGGCATTCTGAAAAACGTGAAAAGCCGGACAGCTTACCTGTCTGATCCGTCTCACAAAGTGGTGTTTCACTACACGCCAAAGCATGCCTCTTGGCTTAACCAGATAGAGATCTGGTTTTCAATTCTGGTAAGACGATATCTCAAACGAAGCAGCTTCTATTCAAAGGACGCTTTGAGGAGTGGGCTCCATGCATTCATACAGTTTTTCAATGAGACGATGGCCAAGCCCTTCAAATGGACTTATATGGGCAGGCCATTACAAGCATGAGATGGCCTGGCTATTTAGGCTATGCAGCACTAGTAATTTGTAGTTGAGGATCTCTATGGGTCTACGTTTCCGTAAAAGCATTAAACTTTCGCCAGGTATCCGAGTCAATCTTGGTCTGAAAGGAGCCTCTTTATCAGTAGGCACGAGAGGAGCATCTGTAAATATTTCTTTAAGAGGAGTGCACGGGAATGTTGGACTGCCTGGTACTGGTCTCTCATATCGGGCACGGTTGGATAGCCGCTCAGGCCAAAGGAAATCTTCTTCTTCCGTCTGCGCCCCATCAAAAGTATATTTATCAATTAAAAACACTGGAATAGTTGAAGCGTATAACGAGCGAGATGAACGCTTGCCCCCTCGATTTGTTAAGGAGGAAGAGAAAAGAGACCCGGCAGGCTTTCAGGCGTTTTACAGGATAAACGAAACAGTATTAATGAATTAACTCAGAAATTAACAGATCTTGTATTGGCTATCCCTGAACCCAAATACCGGCCAACTCTGATTCATCGCCCCTTTTCTTACGCTATTCCTGAGAAGGAGGAGAACTCTGTTATCATTTCGGAATTACCATCAGTGCCCAAGTGTCCTCAGTCTTCTTGGCTGGGTAAGACGATTTCTCTTTTTCAGTCACGCAGGATGGCCAGGTATGAATGTGCTCAGGGTGAATACAGGGAAGCCTTGAAAAAACATCAAAGACTCCAGAAAGAATACACTCTTGAGCAGGATAGAATCGATAAGACTTATCAAAAGGCAATGAATCGTTATCATGCGTTGCGTCAAGTACATGAAAATGAAACGCGAGGGTTGTAAGATCAGCGTGAACGGTCGTTACGTGAGAGCCTGGATGCTATGTATGAGGTGTTTGAGGATGCAGTTCAGGAAGTCGACTGGCCACGAGAAACGCTTGTATCATTCAAATTTAGTCGTGATGGAAGACAGTTGTATATAGATGTTGATTTACCTGAAATTGAAGATTTCCCCCTGAAGGAAGCTGAAGTTGATGGTCCTCGATTGAGGATTAGAAAGATGACTGTTACTAAGCAACGCAGTATATATGCTCATCATATAGGAAGTGTTGGGCTTCTCCTGTGTGGAATAGGCTTCAACCGGCTGCCAAGTGTTCGGCAGGTGATTATTAGCGGATTTTCACAACGGATAGATGTACGTACTGGCCACACCAATGAAGAGTACCTTTATAGCAGTATCATGAGTCGCAGACTTTTTAGTCAAATTGATTTTTCGCATCTTGGCGATATAGACCCTATGAGCACCTTTTCTATTGGTGAACTGCGGTGCAATATGTCCAAAACAAATTTATTTAAACCAGTTTTACCATATAGTGAAGACGACATAGTAAGTCTGTATGGTTAGTAGATGCCCTTTGCGATGGCCTGAATAACGAAGTAATCGCATAACATTAAGGAAAAACGATACTGTGAGACGTTTACCTGTTTATCTGTTAATCGATGTATCCAGTTCAATGACTGGTGAGCCTATTGCGGCCGTTCGAAATGGTATGGATACCCTGTTGAGCAGTCTCCGGCAGGATCCTCATGCTTTGGAAACGGCAGCACTTTCAGTTATTGAGTTTGGCTCTGAGGCAACGCAAAGTGTGCCGTTGACTGAATTGATCGGATTTCAGGCTCCAACCATCGAAGCAAATGGTTGGACGGCTATGGGGGAAGCACTCTCTCTGCTGAATTCCAAAGTTGAACAGGAAGTTAGAAAAACGACACCCGATATGCGCGGAGACTGGAAGCCTTTGGTTTTTCTCTTTACTGATGGCATTGCCACGGACGACTTGCAGAAAGGTGTGGACAGCCTGGATCGGTCTAAACTCGGCATTGTTGTGGCCTGCGCTGCAGGTCCTCGTGCTCAGATCGAAGAGCTGAAAAAAATAACGGATAGTATCGTTCGTTTAGATACTCTTGACAGCGCAGGGATTGCCGCATTTTTTAAGTGGGTTTCAGCTTCTGTGAGTACCAGCTCGGTCAAGATAGATCTGACTAAGAAAGAGATTTCAAGCCTTGATGAACTGCCTCCTCCTCCGGAAGAAGTGCAGGTTGTTTTTTGAGTGTGCGATGAATAGCCCTTTATTTTCAAATTCTGGTCTTGTCGTTGTGTGAGGTTTTTATGGCTCGTCGTCTACCTGTTTATTTATTAATTGACTCTTCCGGCAGTATGGCGGGAGAGCCTATTCATGCTGTTAATGTTGGATTAAGCTCTTTGGTTGCCGGGCTTCGGCAGGATCCCTATGCGCTCGAATCAGTGGCTTTATCAATTATTACGTTCAGTAATACTATTGAAGAGCTGTTTCCTCTGACTCCTTTGGAAGATGTTCAGATTCCTGAAATTGTTTTACCAAGAAGTGGTGCCACACATCTAGGTGAAGCGCTTGAGTCCCTGTGCCAGAAAGTCGAACAAGGTGTTCAGAAGTCCACATCGGCAAATAAAGGTGACTTCAGGCCTATGCTGTTTGTGTTGACAGATGGTAAGCCAAGTGATCTTCAGCTGTTTGATCAGATGACCGTAAAGATTAAACAGGCCAACTTTGCAGCCATTATCGGGTGTGCAGCTGGTCCGAAAGCCAAATCAGAATTTCTGCAAAAGCTGACCAGTACAGTTGTCACATTGGATACTATGGACTCGTCGGCTTTTAGTGCGTTCTTCAAGTGGGTATCTGACTCTATAGCTGCAGGAAGTCATTCCGCTGGCATTTCAATGGATACAAGCAATGGCACTCTGCCTCCTCCGCCTGAAGAAATTCAACTGGTTCTGTAAACAGGGAGATAAGAATGCGCCGATTACCGGTTTATTTTGTCCTGGATGTCTCAGAATCCATGGTTGGTTCTCCGCTCCGGCAGCTGGAAAGTGGTATGGAGCAAATTGTGCGCTCCCTGCGGACAGATCCTCACGCACTGGAAACCGTATATCTCTCAGTGATTGCTTTTGCCGGGAAAGCTGATGTTATTGCACCATTGATTGATGTTGTCAGCTTCTATCCACCGCGCTTACCTATAGGAAGCGGTACTGCACTTGGCGATGCCCTGAACTGTTTGATGAGTAGTATCGAACGTGATGTCGTTAAAACCACTCCCGAACGTCGTGGTGACTGGAAACCAGTGGTATTTCTGATGACTGACGGGCATCCGACGGATCAGACTGATAACGCTATTACGCGATGGAAAACTCAATTTTCCCATCGTGCGCAGTTAGTTGCTATTACTCTTGGTAGTCAGGCCGACACGTCAATACTTTCCAGCCTGACTGATGATGTGTTGTGTTTCGAAGGAAATGATGAAAAAGCATTCAGGCAGTTTATTGATTGGGTGAGTGCATCAGTCACTGCGACCAGTCATTCTGTGAAAGCTCATGTTGACGGTGTATCTCTGGCCAAGAAACCCACAGGCCTTACCCTTGTTAAGGATTTCCCTGCACATGTAGAAAGTGGTGTTGACGACTCTGTCGTTGTTCTCACCGGGCGTTGTCAGAAAAGTGAGCGCCCCTATCTTATTAAATACAACCGCAGTGAAGATAATCCGTTTTGTGGCAAGGAGTACGACCTGGAGGGGGCATTCGCTGTTGAAGAAGGCTTTTTTACCTGGTCTGCATCAAGTAACGATGGCCCCCAAGTCAACACCGAGGAACTGGCAGGTGTTCCCCCCTGTCCCCATTGCGGTAATGCGACAGCGTTTGCGATGTGTGGATGCGGGAAGTTGCTTTGTACTAACGGACCAGGTCCGTATACCTGTCCCTGGTGTAAAAATACGGGATTGTTCTCTGAAGGAAGTAGTGGTGATTTTGATGTTACGCGAGGGCGGGGATAATGGGACAACGGCGACCCGTATCTTTCTGTCAGGTGCGTGATTTGGTCTCTGCAGTAGGGCAAAATCCCAGTGATGCACTGATAAACCAACTATTAAGCGATACCGTTTTTTGCTCTATTTTTGAAACTGTTAAAACGTCCGTATTACAGAATATGAAGCATCTGGATATCCATTCTGTAGTTGTAGATGAGGCACATTTTAACCTCTCCTGTTCAGTAACCGCGGAGGAGGGGGGGAAGTCATCAGGGAGCCAGTGCTCTGAAGATGATAAAAGCGGTGAAGTTGAGTCATCTCAGGGTGGGCAGGATAGAGATATGGGTAATGTTGGCAACGAGTTCCCTGAGTGTCAGGATGTCGTTCCTATCGAGTTTATTGCTGCATCGATTGTTGAACAAGAGAAAAATCCCCCCCAGCCAGTCACTAGCCTGACAACCTCCCTTGAGCCTGATGGGCATAATCATGAAGAGACAGACTCTCCATTGATGCCAGGGCAACCCATTGAGACCGAGGAAGATGCGTTAGCCCAAACCTGTAGCCCGGATGCTTGTCCGATAGAAAAATTGGGTGTTAATGATCAGACTCCCACCGTTTCCGGAGAAGTTATGGACAATGATAAGGATAAATCATCTGACGTGTCAGTAAATAAGCTCACAGTGGTTGGTAAGCCCAAGAACGATAGAAGGACTCTTCGTGTCAACATGCCTAATGGAATGTGTGGGCGTGAGTATGAACAAAAAGTGCCGGTAGATAATCTTTATATTGAGGCTTGTCATATTTCGGATGATTTGCATGTTGAGTTTGATAAAGACTTTCAGCAGGTAAAGGGCACACCACAACAGGCAGGTGATTTTGACGTTCGCATTGAGGGTTATTTGTGTGGCAGTGATGATAAACCTGCAAGCCGGCGGGAAGATGTATTCGTTATTGCACGTATGACGGTGAATCCTGACCCGCGTTCTCTCTGGAAGGAATTACCCTCTGACCAGGAGGCACTGTTCCATAAGCCGGATATGGCCAGTGCCAGTATAGATACCAGTTGTTACCGAATGATGGCAGTCAGCCGCCGGGGGCGGAGTCATGCCCATAAGGGGGCGCACCGAGATGATGAAGCCAGCGTGAAACATCTGCAGGAGAGTGGCTGGCATATTCTGGCAGTGGCTGACGGTGCGGGCAGTTGCAGTTATTCACGGCGTGGCTCAGAGATTGCGGTGAAAGTTGCCGCTGACCACCTGACGAATGTGCTCAACAGTCCGATGGGCGACACGCTTGTATCTGTCTGCCTGGAGCAGGACGACCTTGAAATCAGCTTCAGCAAGGCAACAGTCAGCGCTTTGCGAGAGACTTTGGTGAATGCAGCTTTTCAGGCCGCCAAGGCGATTGAAGGTGAGGCAGAAACGCATAACCTTGCTAACAAAGAGTTTTCCACAACATTGCTATTGTTGATTCATAAGAAAACAGAGAAAGGCCACCTCGTAGCCACGTTTT
The DNA here is from genome assembly GCF_058147085.1 of Parendozoicomonas sp. 209JJ7-1. NCBI lineage: Bacteria > Pseudomonadati > Pseudomonadota > Gammaproteobacteria > Oceanospirillales > Endozoicomonadaceae > Parendozoicomonas > Parendozoicomonas sp. 209JJ7-1. The sequence goes on from NZ_JBYVJU010000008.1 coordinate 167,353, forward strand.
CTATTGGTGATGGCGCGATTGTTTCGTATGACAAAGAACAGGGTGTCAATCTGCTTTGTACACCGGATAGTGGTGAGTTCGCGGGGCAAACACGGTTTCTTGAGGCCGGTTTATTCCAGTCTGATGCGATTTACCAGCGTGTTAAAATTTGTCTGCTTCAGGATTTTACAACACTCATGGCCATGACGGACGGCATCACGGATGCAAAGTTCGAAACTGAAATTATGCTGAGCCAGGATGAGCCATGGCATGCGTTATGGGCTGAAATTGCGGCAAAACTGTCAGGATCATCTGATCAGGCTGAATCGGCCATGCTGGAATGGCTTAATTTCTGGGTACCCGGAAACCATGATGATCGTTCCATTGCGCTGATTACCGGAGATGGCAGGCATGAGTAATATTGTTCGTGTCCCGTTACCCAATGATGATTACATCGAGTATGTTGATGAAATGATTGGTTCCGGGGCAATGAAAGATGTGTATTTCACGCCCTGCAAAACCAAAGTTGTTGCATTCTATCGAGAACCTCAGGGTGCCGCTGCTCGTGATCGTCTTGAGATGATTACCAGTGTTTATCGTGAACGCATTTTTAACGCGCCAGGCGGCGAGTATTGGAAAGGTATGTTCTGCTGGCCCGAACAGGTCATTGAATACCAGGGCAAGCTGGGCCTGATTATGCCGGTCTATCCCAAACATTTTTTCTTTGAGCACGGCAGTGTTAATGGAGATATGCTCGGAATTAAAGGCAAAGAAAAACAGGGGAAATGGTATGCCTCCCCAAATAACCAGACACGCTTCCTTGACCCGCGGGAGCGTGGTCACTGGCTCAACTATTTACAGGTCAGCCTGAAAATTGCCCGTACGGTCCGACGGATGCATGCGGCCGGGCTGGCTCATTCTGATTTGAGTTATAAGAATGTCCTCATTGCACCAACTCAGGCTCGGACCAGCGTGATTGACGTCGATGGGCTGGTCGTGCCGGGTAAATATCCGCCGGATGTCGTTGGAACACCGGACTTTATTGCCCCTGAGTGTGTGGCAACGGCGCACCTGGATAAAAATGATCCGCAGAGAAAATTGCCAAGTATTTACACGGATCGGCATGCGCTTGCCGTACTTGTGTATCACTACCTTTTACTGCGCCACCCTCTCCGGGGCGATAAGGTTCACGCACTGGATCCCCATGAAGATGAAACATTGGCCATGGGTGAAAATGCACTGTTCATTGAGCACCCGACCGAGACTGGTAATCGTATCAAACTGAATAATGTTCGCGAGAGCGAGCTACCCTGGAAAGATACAGAAAAGCTGCCGTATACGATCACTGGACCTTATTTATGCAAGCTGTTTGAACGTGCCTTTATAGATGGTTTGCACAATCCCGCTGTAAGGCCAACAGCTGATGAGTGGGAAACAGCTTTGGTCAAATCGTTAGACCTTGTTCAGCCATGCTATAACGATGGCTGTTCCCAACGCTGGTATGTATTTGATAACACGACCAGCCCGGTTTGCCCATTCTGTGGGGCCAGATACCAGGGGCAGCTCCCTGTGCTGAATTTGTATTCGTCGCGGGATGGCCAGAGCTTTAAGCCGGATAATCATCGCCTGATGGTGTATCGGGATCAGTCTTTGTTTCCCTATCATATTAACAGGCAGATAGTGCCTAACGAGCGTTTGGTTGATAGCAACAAAAAGCGAGTAGGCTACTTCATTAAACACCAAAATAAGTGGCTGCTTGTTAATGAAAGGATGGACGATTTAACGGATGTGGCTAGCAAACAACGGATTCGAACTGGCAGTCATGTTGAGCTGACTGATGGGTTACAACTGCTTTGTAACAAAGAGCCCGGTGGTCGACTATTCGTGGTGCAGTTAGTCAATGGTTGAGGAAAGGAGGTAGGAGTGGATATAAGTCGCTGGACATGTAATGGGTGGGGCGATAAGGTTTCTGGAGACTAGAGTTTTCAGGGGGGCTTCTTCGAAGCCACCAAAAATTGCAGTATGACTCCTCGATTCTATGAAAACAGCTGGATAAAAAATGCAGTTACAATCAGGGCAAAATGTACAAATTTCAGGCCAGCAACTAACTATAACCTTTAAAGCTCAACAGATACCCTCAGGGTATATTGTTGACTACAGCTGCTTTGCGCTGACAGGCCAGGGCAAGGTGCGTAGTGATAATGATTTTGTGTTTTTTAACAATTGTGCTCTCGGTCGGGCAGTTACTTTATCCGTTAAAGATAATAGCTTTTCGATGGACATAGGATTAATTCCAGAGCGGGTGGAAAAGCTGGCATTTTGCCTGACATTGCAGAAGGGGGAGGAAAAAAGGCAGACAGTTTCCGGCCTGCAACAAGTTGTTTGTAACATCCGCGGCGAGATGTTTTCTTTTAATCTGGATACAACAGGGCGTAATGAATGTGCTTTGATCATGGCGGAAATCTATCGTCGTAATGGTATCTGGAAGTTCAGAGCACTTGGACAGGGCTTTAATGGTGGGCTACAGCCACTGGCAGAGAGCTTTGGGGTGGAAATTGATGAGGCTGAAAGTTCGCAAACGAAAGAATCATCCAAGCCGATCAGCTTAAGAAAAATCACTCTGGAAAAAAGTGGCGATAAAGTTTCTCTAGAAAAAAAGGGACGCTCATTAGGTGAGGTTGTTGTTAATTTGAACTGGCAGAGTCGTGTGCCCGCCAGCTCAGGTTTCTTTGGCAATTTTCTCCGGGGGAGCGATGCGAGTGCAATTGACCTAGATCTTGGCTGTCTTTTCGAACTTAAAAGTGGACATAAAGGTACCGTTCAAGCTCTGGGTAATAGCTTTGGTCGCTTGTCTGGACCTCCATATATTGCGCTTGATGGCGATGACCGTACTGGCAATAGTCGGGCTGGAGAAACGCTACGTATTAATGCTCGACACTGGGAGTCTATCCATCGTGTGTTGATTTATGCCTTTATCTACGAAGGAGCTCCGGCTTGGAATGAAGCACTCGCTAAAGTTACAATTCAATCATCAGATCAGCCTGAAATTGTTGTGAATCTTGATAACCATTCCCAAGGTGAAGGTATGTGTGCCATTGCACTCTTGGAAAATGTAAATGGTGCTTTGCAGATTCGTAAAGATGTGAAATATTTTCGTCGAGGTCATTCCCAGATGGACGAAGCCTACGGCTGGGGTATGAGATGGAAAGTGGGAAGTAAATAGTAAAAGGTCTGAACTCTCGTTCATCGTTAAACTTCGATGATAATTTTAGTGTGGATGAAGTATATAGACACCATAGTAACTGGGTATCCTGAATGTCCGTCTAGGTTTAAGGGTATACAGTTGAGAGCAAGTTAAGGTTGGTTGCGTTATAAGAATTTACTCAAGCACTGTTGATGACATTTATCTCATGGTGATTGTTTATAGCTCTCAGTCCATAGCATGGATTGAGACTGTTATTTATAAGTCGTACAAAAGGAATATCAGAGTGTTGAAAAATTTGTTGAGACAGGGTAAAGAAAAATTTAATGAGTTGAAAACCGAAGCCCTGAAGTATAAGTCTAAGGATTTTTTGAGTGCAAGCCTGGCCGGTTCTGCTCTGGTCGCGATGGCAGACGGCTCAATTGATTCTCAAGAAAAACAGAAAATGATGGCGTTCATTGAGAGCAATGAGGCACTGTCTGTCTATGAAACCAGTGATGTGATTAGTACGTTTAAAAACCATATTGAAACTCTGGAATTTGACAAGGATGTGGGTGAAGCCAAAGCTTTTCAGGCAATCGGTAAAATGCGTAACAAGCCTGAACAAGCTCGCCTGATTATGCGCATGGTTATTGCTATCGGAGCATCTGACGGAGATTTTGATGCAGACGAGAAAGCTATTGCCTGCCGTATTGCGATCGAGCTGGGTTTGCTACCGGCAGAGTTTGATCTAGCTTAAGCTTTGCTAACTCATTGCTTGAGATAAAGCAATGAGTAGGGGTATACCTACTCTGGAAAGTTGTAAAACAAGGAGTGACTAAGCCTCTTGCAATCCTTGTATGCAGGCTGTACATATACGACTATGGATTCGCGTGATGTCTGTGTATTTCTGCAATGTAGCTTTTCAGGTTTTTTATTCGCGCTTACGATAATTTACTCACTACAGGAAGGCCAGAATGGCTATTAATCTCAATAAAGGTTCTCGAATCAACCTTGAGAAAGAATCACCAGGGCTGACCAAGCTTCACCTTGGCCTTGGCTGGGATTTGCGTAAAACCGATGGTCAGAGTTTCGATCTTGACGCTTCCGTTTTGATGTTGGATGAAGCTGATAAAGCGATCGGGGAGCAGGGTTTTGTATTTTACAATGCTAGTACCTCTGGTTGTGGTTCTGTCGTACACCAGGGAGATAACCTCACTGGGGAAGGTGATGGCGATGATGAAGTTATCACTGTTGATCTCAGTAAAATCCCTCAGAATGTTCAGAAGTTGCTGGTTGCCGTGACTATTCATGATGCAGGCTCCCGTAATCAGAATTTTGGCATGGTAGATAATGCATTTATCCGTATCGCCAACCTGGAAAATGATGCAGACATAGCGCGTTACGACCTGACTGAAGACTACAGTGCTGAAACAGCATTGATTTTTGCAGAGATCTACAAAAAAGATGGACAGTGGCGAGCTGTAGCCAAAGGAGATGGTTTTGCTGGTGGTCTGTCAGCGTTCCTAGGTACGTATGGCCTGAGTTGATTGGTATTTTTTCATGGTGAGGCAACTTACCACTTCATGCTAGAAAGGAGTTAAATGTCATGGCTGTTTCTTTGTCTAAAGGCGGTAATATTTCTCTGGAGAAGGCTGATCCAGGTATCAAAAATATCCTTGTCGGCCTTGGCTGGGATGAGCGTGCTACCGATGGGAAGGACTTTGATTTGGATGCCTCCGTGTTCCTGTTAGGGGAGAATGGAAAAGTACGCGGTGATCACGATTTTATTTTCTACAATCAGCTGACCTCTCAGTGTGGTTCTGTTGTACATCAGGGAGATAACCGCACAGGTGAAGGTGATGGTGACGACGAGGCAGTTAAAATCGACTTGTCTTCAGTGTCTGCTGATATCAATAAGATTGCGGTTACCGTTACTATTCATGATGCAGAGAAAAATGGCCAGAACTTTGGTCAGGTTGCCAATGCATTTATTCGTGTTGTGAATGATGAAACCGGTGTTGAAGTTGCTCGATACGACCTGACTGAGGACTACAGCATCGAAACTGCGATGATTTTTGGTGAGTTGTATCGCCATAATGGTGAGTGGAAGTTTAAAGCTGTTGGTCAGGGCTTTGCTGGTGGCTTAGGTCCAATGGCGAAAGAGTACGGTGTTAACATCGGCTAGGCATCTTAATATTATTAAGCCCTCCCGCATATGCTGGGATGGGCTTTGTCATATTTACTGTTTTTTACTGTTATTATTTTTACTTGCTGTGTGTCTTAAAAGGGATTTGCGCAAGATAAAAGCGGAATTTTTATGACGTTATCTACTTTTGGTATTCGCGCCGGACAGCTGAATTTCCGTACCACTCATGAGAGGCGTTCACTCGATGAGTTGTTGGATTTTGCCAGTCGCGAAAACCCTAAACGTGGATTCTTATTTGTATCTAAGATTCTTGGAAAGCATATCCCCGTAGCCCCGAGTGCAATGCGGTCTATTTATGATGAATTGGCTACTTTAATCGCTTCTGGTGGCTCCACTTACGTTGTTGGCATGGCCGAAACAGCCACAGGGCTGGGTGCTGGTGTCGCAGACAGTTTGAGCCAGATATGCTCTTCCAGTGTTTTTTACCAACACACGACCCGTCATCATTTGCAGCAACCACTGTGGCTTCAGCTTGATGAGGTCCACAGCCATGCAGTTGATCATTTGCTGTATAAGCCGAGCGACATGTGTCGTGAAGGCATTTCCTCGTCTAAACGTCTGGTTCTTGTCGACGATGAAATTTCTACCGGGCGAACACTTTTACTTCTGGCTGAGCGCCTTCTTCCACACTTGCCAAACGTAGAAGAGATTGTTGTTGTCTCTCTGGTGAGCTGGCTGCATGAGAATGCAAAGACACCATTTCAGGGTTTACCCGTTCCTGTACGCTTTGTTTCCCTGCTGGAAGGTGAGTTTGAATTTACCCGTGACCCTACGTTTGTTGCTGAATTGCCGCAAAATGTTGATAAAGATCTATCAACATCTCTATCGATAGAGGATATGGGGCGTTGTGGTATGAAGATGCCTTTTCAGGGAGATCTTCCTGTTATTGAGGGTAATGGTGCGTTAACTGTCGTCGGGGATGGAGAACACCTTTATTTGCCATTTTTGATTGCAGAGAGAGAAGAGTCGGCTGGCCGGGATGTACTGTTTCAATCGACAACCCGTTCACCTGTCCTCCTAGGTGGGGCGATAAAAAGTAAGAGAGCATTCTCTATCGATCACCGGCCTGTCGAGCACTATATCTATAATCTGGCCGAGAGTGAGCGTCATGTCGTTGTCATTCTGGAAGATGAGTCCAGGCGTGAGGAACATGAATTGGCCCGTTGCTTCCCTATGATAAGTACGCTCGATATGGAACCAGTCATTGATGTTGTCTGAATCGAAAGTCTGGGTATTTACTGACCTAGACGACACACTGTTTCAGACGGAACGAAAACTTCCGGCTGGTATGCCGTCAAAAGTTGCAGCGCTGGACAAAAAATGTGAACCCAGTTCATTTTCTACGCCTCAGCAGTGGGCTCTGTTAAGTATGTTTCACAGTGGCGGAGCTACAATCATTCCAGTCACTGGGCGTAACCATGCTGCTTTTGAGCGTCATGTGTTGGGAGGAGAGCTTTTTGGTGATCTTCGAATCCTGTCCCATGGTGCGGTAATAATGAACAGAGACGGTCATCTGCATGCCCCATGGATGGATTACCTTACCCGGAATTTCAATATTGATGCCTGGGCAGGGCGCTTAGATACGTTTAATCAGATGGTAGAGAGTCAGATTGAGATAAGCCAGCTTCCGCTTCGCACCAGGGTTATCGCTGAGCAAGGTATTAGTGCATACATAAGTATTAAGTCTAATGATACAGAGCAGGCTGAGCAGTATTTAAACTCACTGTTGGAACAGCTCAATAGTTTCAAGGATATGTCATCCTGGGGCGTACGTTTGCATATTAATGGGAACAATATGGCGCTGATGGCTCCATATACATGCAAGGCTCAAGCCGTACGATATGCAATGGATGATATTGGAATTTCTTCACAGGACCTTGTGCTTGGGATAGGGGATAGCTTAACGGACCTGCCATTTTTGCGGGAAGCTCATTTTGGAATATTTCCCAGAGGCAGCCAAATTGATAAGGGTATGGGCTAATGACAGTATCCGTATCAAATAAGCCAATCCTTGGAAGTTATTCGGCTGATGACTGTCTTTTTTTATTAAAACCCATCCCGGGAGATTTTCTCTCCATTGAAGATAAGGAACGGTTAATACAAGGAGGTCAGCGTCATTATTCTGAGATGATTCATCAGGAGCAGGCTCCAACTGCTGAATATACTCAACTTTTCCTCTCTATGACGGCACAGTACTGCCAGCGCTTAGCTGACGAAGTGATGTTGCTGGCTTCCTTGATTTCAGAACGCAAACAGGGCGATATTTGCCTTGTATCACTGGCCCGAGCAGGAACGCCTGTTGGTGTTTTATTGCAGCGAGCTTTAAATAAGCATCTGGGACGTAAAAGTACTCACTTCAGTATCAGTATTATCCGCGATCGTGGAATAGACACTAATGCTCTTGATTATATTATCTCGGCTGGCCACGACCCTGAATCATTAGTCTTTGTTGACGGCTGGACAGCGAAAGGTGTGATCACTAATGAGTTGCATCAGGCTGTTGGTGATTATAACGAGAGCCGAAGAGTTCACATTTCACCAGAGCTGTTTGTAGTCTCTGACATCGGAGGAAGTGCTGATGTAGCAGCTACATATGATGATTATACGATTCCGTCTGCCCTCATGAACTCTACAGTTTCCGGACTTGTTTCTCGCTCTGTCCTGAATGATCAGATATCGAAAAATGATTTTCATGGCTGTGTTCGTTACGACCATTTACATGATGTTGATCGGTCTGTCTGGTTTGTTGATGAAGTCAGTGCCTGTTTTGTGGGGGCTCGGCGTATCAGCCCTGTTATTATTCCTCGCGAAGACCGCCAGAGAATGACCGCTAAATTTCTCCAATATATTCAAATTCATTACAGTGTTAGTAATATAAACCGGATAAAGCCGGGTATTGCTGAAGCAACGCGTGTCATGCTTCGTCGAGTCCCTGATTTACTTTTGGTGCAGAACAAAAGTTCAGAAGATGTTTCTCACCTGATACGTTTGTGCGAAGAAAAGAAAATTGATTTGATAGAGTTGCCAGATATGCCGTTTGGGGCCTGCGCGATCATCAAAGACGTGTTGCAGGGGGTAGTGGCATGAGGCCTTTATCTTATTTTTCGTTGGGTGCAACACTGTATACTCCCTGTATTCATCCCAGCCTGACGCGAGTTATGCAGAATGGTTTGGGGGCAAGAAGCATGGTGTTCTGTACTGAGGATTCAGTGAATCCCGATGAAGTTCAGCTTGCCCTTGGTAAATTAGCCTCCAGTTTGAAGTTATTGCGGAATGATCAGCGTTTCTTGCGATTTGTAAGGCCTCGTACTCCTGAAATACTGGATAGAATCCTGTCTTTACCGGGTATTGAGAAGATAGAAGGGTTTGTTCTCCCCAAGTCAGACCTGACTACGTTACCGTTGTATCGAGCTGTACTGGCAAAGCATCGGTCAGATCATGTGATCATGCCTACGCTGGAAAGTGTTCAAATTTTAGATACGTCCCTGCTTCCCCGCATCCGCATGGAGTTGGATCATATAAAGAGCCGTGTTGTGTGCCTTCGTATTGGAGGCAATGATCTTATGAATCTGATGGGGTTAAAGCGCTTGCCGGGATTGTGTGCATACGACACACCATTACGTATGGTGATTGAGCAATTATTGCTGACTTTTCGACCTCATGGGTATGAAATTTCTGCTCCCGTTTTTGACTTTATTGATGACCGTACAACTCTTTCGCAAGAGGTCGAGAGAGATATTAGTTATGGGATGTATGCCAAAACAGCTATACACCCTAATCAGTTGTCAATTATTGAAGAGCAGTACACGCGGTATACACAGCTTCATATTGAGCAGGCTCAGGCCGTTTTGGATGTCGATGCAAAAGCTGTGTTTCAGTTAAGCGGGCAAATGATGGAACGTACTTGTCATGCTAATTGGGCAGAAAGAACTCTGGCGTTGGCAGAAAACTTTCATCAGAAAGAATTGGCGGCAGCCAATGGGTAATACCGACAGGTGTTGTGTCACAAGGTGATGCCCCGTTTGCTCGGGTGGCATCATTGTTCTGGTTACTATAAGGAGCTTTAAATAATGGCTATTTCTCTTCAAAAAGGTCAGCGTATCTCCCTGGAGAAAAACGGATCTACTTTGCTGCGCATGTGTGTTGGGGTGAATTGGGGTGCGATTACCAAAAAAGGTTTTTTTGGAGGTATAAAAAAAGAAGCCGTTGATCTGGATGCTTCTGTTGGCGTTTTTGATGCGAATGGGCAAGTGCTGGATGTTATTTATTTCGGTAATTTGAAGTCTAAATGTCGTGGTGTTTTACATAGCGGTGATGATCTCACAGGCGATATGGATGGGGACGATGGCTTGGATAATGAAGTGATTAGTGTTGATTTAACAAAAATCAACCCTAATGCTGAGACGCTGGCTTTTGTACTGAACTCCTTCGGAGGCCATGATTTCAAAGATATTCCTTTTGCGTCAATCCGCCTATATGAGGGTACACCTACAAGTGTCGAATCTGTTTTTGCTACGTTTGACTTGGCTAATGACGCTACTTTTTCTGGTAAGGTGTCCATGATCATGGGCAAGCTTTATAAAAAAGGCAGTGAATGGAAATTCCATTCTATTGGTGAATCTACTGCAGATAGAAAGCTTGAAGGTACGCTTCAGACATTCACTCGTAATCACATCTAAAGGATACAGACTTGGCCTGATTACAGTTTTTTGAGTATGCCTTAAAAAATTTAACATCTACCACTAAGAGGTGCAGCAGCATATAGCTGTACCTCTTAGGCATGTCTATAAGAAAGAATTTCTCCCCCTCCCGTCTGGTAAGATATACTCCCAGCTTTAGTGGTTTTGGTTTTTCCCGTTCCTTTATTCTCAATAAAGCGTATTTTATGATTCGCTTAACAGTTCATGATATTTGTAGTTTGAATGTTAGTTATTAAATGGGTTGAAAGTATGAAAATACAACACGCTTTGCTCCTTGCTTTTATATTTATTTCTGGGTGCAGTGATAACGAGGTAGGGGAAGTATCTTTAGGTTTATTTACTACCAAAGATATAAAAATAAATGTACTTACTGACCCGGTTATTCCGGGTGTGACTTGTCATATCGCCAGTATAGAGGCTGATTTGGATTTTTCTGATCCTAGTGATGCCAGTATTTCATGCAGGCAAACGGGTGATATCACGGCAGATATGCTTAAGAGCATTGATCAAACGGCTTCGGGGGAAGTGATCTTCAGAAAATCAAAAAGTGTTTTATTGAAGGCATTGAAAACACGTCGAATTTATGATGCTAAATCGCAGACGTTAATGTACGTTTCGTACTCAACCAAGGAGATAAATGGTAGCTATAAACATAGTTTATCAACAGTTCCCCTGTGGGGCACTGCAGCATGGAAAAAGGCCCCAGTAGTAGAGCCTTAATGGTTCAACATAAAAATATCTATGTCTCTCTATTGACTAGCAATAAAATGAAAGGCGCGACTGAATCAGACGCGCCTCTTTTTCTTCCTGAGATTGTTATCAAGCAGCTTTGGCCATAGCCACCAGGAACTGGCGGATATCACCAGCACCCTCAGCCTTCTTTTCAAAAGCGATACGAGCCAGACGCTTTTCGATGCGGATCATAAACCCGAAGGGATCGACACCGGCCATTTCCGGCTTGTCGTCTTCCTTCAGTTCAACACCAGCCTGCAAGCAGTATTTCTTAATGGCATCAGCATGGTCTTCATTCATATGGCTGACCACACCCTCTTCAACCGAACCGGCAAAAGGGTTGGCTTCAGCCATCAGTTCATTCTCCAGCCAGTGAATATCACCAAAGCCACCAATGTAGCGGTTACGTACCGGCACGATGCGGTAAAAATCGAAGTTGTGGGTATTGTGATAATCCCGGGATTCGGGGAAAAAACTGTAATAACGGTTGATCGCCACTTCATCAGTAATCTGTTCAGCATCCCCCACCCAGGTCAGGCGGGCACCGGTCTGCACATCATCCATACCGGACTGGGCAATAGTCAGGGAGATCTTGGTGTTTTTCGCAATATTGCGGGTATGCTGGGCCAGAGAACTGATCAGAATCACCGGATAACCATCACCATCCAGACAATAGGGCACTACAGAACCAAACGGGTAACCTTCAAGAACCCGGGACTGGGTAGACAAAACACCACTGTATTCTGTTCTGAGAAATTCCCTTGCGTGGCGGGCGGATTCTACTCTGTCACTCATAATTTTCATCCGGTGTTGTTTGTTATCTAATCGCTTTGACGCAAATGATAATGAATCCCATTTGCAAGTCAACACTATAAACCCATCTTTACTTTTCTCGGCTCAAGGGCCGGTTCACTGAAAGAAAGGTATTTTCAGAAATTGGCATAGTCAGGCTCAGTGCTGCAGAAATTCCTGACGTTAAGTACCTGGACAGAGATAAAAGCTTTCGGAAAAGAATGAATGCAATAACGGGGAGTGAACAATCCTTGATAGACATTCAGGTCCGAATACCTGCTCTATGCTTTCAAACTTCAGCGCAGATGAGAATTTAGCCCGGATATTTCATAAATTGCCCCGAAGATCGCGTCGGGCCTTGTTGCTCTAAGGTGTTTGGCGAAGAAGTGCCGTACCGGGGTGTACGGTCGACTGAGTCAAATCTCCTTAGAGCGGCAGGGAACAAGCGAGATCGGGGCAATTTATGAAATATCCGGGTTAGCGCCTTATGAAAAAATTCCCGACAAAAGTCAATTCACGTATTTGATAACCAAGCGCTTGCTTGGTATTCTCATTTCCATCCTTTAGTAGAGGTTCAGGCCGTGCATAACAATCACTCCACAACCGGCTCTTCATCAAACCAGACTGTCCGCATCGGTTGTGCCAGCGCCTTCTGGGGCGACACGGAAACCGCCGCTCACCAGCTTGTACGCAAGAGCAAACTGGATTACCTGGTATTCGACTATCTGGCCGAAGTCACCATGTCGATTATGGCCGGAGCACGGATGAAAAATCCGGATGCCGGCTACGCCCCCGACTTTATCAAATACGCCCTGAAACCTGTTCTCAGCGAGATAGCTGAGCAGGGCATCAAGGTCATCAGCAATGCCGGCGGTGTAAACCCAAAGTCCTGCCGGGATGCCCTGGAAGCGGAAATCAAAAAAGCTGGCCTGAACCTGAAGGTTGCTCTGGTTCTTGGAGATGATGTCAAACCTCTCGCCAGTGAACTGAAAGAAAGCGGTGCCAGTGAGATGTTCTCTGGTACTGCCATGCCCGATACCCTGGTGACCATGAACGCCTATCTTGGCGCGGCCCCTATTGTTCAGGCCCTGGAAACAGGCGCGGACATTGTGATTACCGGACGAATCGCAGACAGCGCCGTTGTCACCGCTCCGCTGGTTCATGAATTTGGCTGGAAGATGGACGACTATCACCATCTGGCCCAGGCCAGTCTGGCCGGTCATGTTATTGAGTGTGGCGTTCAATGCTGCGGCGGTAACTTTACCGACTGGGAAACTGTCGCCGACAGTTACGACAATATGGGCTTCCCCATTGTGGAATGCCTTGCGGACGGCAGCTTTACAGTCACCAAGCCGGAGGGTACCGGTGGCCGGGTCTGCCGAGAGACTGTCGCTGAACAGATTGTTTATGAGATCGGTGACCCAAGAGCCTACTATCTGCCTGATGTCGTTTGTGATTTCTCCCATGTTGAGCTGGAAGAAACCGGCCCCGACCAGGTTCGAGTCACCGGCGCTGTTGGCCTGCCGCCTACCAATACATACAAAGTATCGGCAACCTGGACCGATGGTTTTAAATGTACCGCTGCGGTTGTTCTGGCCGGTATAGATGCCCGTAGAAAAGGGGAAGCTGTTGCCAGTGCCCTGCAGAAGAAAACCAGCCGTCTGTTTGAAGAACGGGATCTGGGTACTTACGACAATTACTCTGTAGAGGTTCTGGGCAGCGAGTCCGGCTATGGTCACCACTCCCGGACGCTGGAAACCCGTGAGGTTATTCTGCGTATTACCGCTTCCCATAAAAACAAACAGGCTCTTGCCCTGTTCTCCCGGGAGATTGCCCAGGCCGCGACAGGTATGGCACCGGGTTTTGCCAGTATTCTGGGTGGACGTCCTGGTGTAAGCCCTGTGATCAAACTCTGGTCCTGTCTGGTGGACAAATCCCGTGTTCCGGTACAGATTGAAGCTGATGGCCGGACGACAGATGTCGAAATTATGGCAAGCACTGGTTTTAAGGAGCCTGGGAATCAGGGTCTGTCTGAATTTATTCCTGAGGCTGCTGGCCCGCTTACAACAACTGTTCCGTTAATCAAGCTGGCTGTGGCCCGTTCGGGAGACAAAGGTAACCACGCCAATATCGGGGTGGTTGCCCGGCAGCCGGAGTATCTGCCTTTTATTACCAGTGCCCTGACTGAAGAGGCTATGGCCGAGTGGATGAGTCATGTACTTGATCCAGAGAGTAGTAAGGTGTCCCGCTGGCTGATGCCGGGGCTACATGCTTTCAATTTCCTGTTGGAAAACAGCCTTGGCGGTGGTGGCATGGCAAGTCTGCGGGCTGATCCGCTGGGCAAAACTTTTGGCCAGCAGCTGCTGGAGTTCCCTGTGCCAGTGTCTGAAGACCTGGCGAGGGATTTGGGTTGATAGCTTTCTGACGGAGTTCCGGCGGAGTAACTGGAGTCTGTTTACCGCGCTGCCGGGCTGTCCATGCCCAGGAGCGCTAGACGGTCAGTCCCTGGCCTATTTAAAAAGACTCCGGTTACTCCGCTAATGAAGATCTGTGTTTATAACAACAAAAATATTTTCCGGAGTATTCCATGTCGTATAAATCCATCTTTCGGGATGATGCCTTTAAAGACAAAACCATTATCGTTACTGGTGGTGGCAGCGGTATCGGTCGCTGTACAGCCCATGAGCTGGCGGTTCTGGGTGCCAATGTAGTGATTATTGGCCGCAAGCAGGAAAAACTGGATCAGGTGACTGCAGAAATCACTGAAGATGGCGGTACTGTCAGCAGCTGGTCTATGGATATCCGTGATGAAGACGCGGTAAAAGAAACAATCGCAACAATCGTCAAAACTTTCGGCACCATCGACGGTCTGGTTAACAACGCCGGTGGACAGTTCCCTGCCCCTATGGAAACCATCAGCAAAAAAGGTTTTGACGCTGTTGTCAGCACGAACCTGACCGGTGGTTTCCTGGTTGCCCGGGAGGTGTTCCTGAATTCCATGAAGCAGAACGGCGGCAATATCGTCAACATCACTGCTGATAACTGGGGCGGTATGCCGGGTATGGCTCATTCCGGCGCGGCCCGGGCGGGTATGGATAACCTTACGAAAACTGCCGCCTATGAGTGGGGCTGCTATGGTGTACGGGTAAATGCCGTGGCTCCCGGCTGGGTAGCGTCCAGCGGCATGGATACTTATGAAGGCGCTTTTCGTGCCGCTATTCCGAAACTCAAGAACAGCGTTCCTCTGGGCCGGATGGCGACAGAAGCTGAGATCAGCTCCGTTATCTGCTTCCTGCTCAGCGATGCGGCTTCTTTTGTGAACGGCGACACCATCAGGATTGATGGCGGCGCTTCCCTGGGCAGTGTTATCTGGCCCTTGAAGCGTGCCAATAAGAACAGTCGTGCCTGGGATGGTTTCCACCGTGCGGTTATGCCGGAAGTCCTGAAAGAGGGAGAGTGATCATGCCGGTATTGGAATCTTTCATAGACGCCAGCAGCGAGAACTTTCAGAAGAACCAGGAAACCATGAATGAACATATCCGTGGTTTCCGGAATCTTGAAAACCTGATTGAGAAAACGGCCCTGTCAAAAAAAGCCCGCTATGAAAAGCGGGGGCAGATTCTTCCACGTGAACGGCTGGAGCTTCTGCTGGACCCGGGCATGCCCTTCCTCGAAATGTCCACCCTGGCCGGCTATAAAATGTACGGCGACAAAGACGGCAGTTCTGCCGGTGGCAGCGCTATCAGTGGTATTGGCTATATATCCGGCGTCCGTTGTCTGATCAATATAGACAACTTCGCTATCAAGGGTGGTACAGTGACCCCTGTCGCCCTGGATAAGCGACTGCGTATGCAGCAGATCGCTTTGGAAAACAAACTGCCGATTGTCTCCCTGTCCCAGAGTGGCGGCGCTGACCTGAACTACTCTACGGAGAGTTTCGCCCCCGGCGGTAAAAGCTTCTATAACCAGGCCCGCCTTTCCGCCGCCGGTATTCCCCAGATCACTGTCGTTCATGGCAGCGCTACGGCCGGTGGCGCTTATCAGCCAGGGCTGTCTGATTACACGATCATGGTGCGCAAACAGGCCACCATGTATCTGGCAGGACCTCCTCTGCTTAAAGCCGCGACCGGTGAGATTGCCACGGATGAAGAGCTGGGCGGCTCAGAAATGCACTGCCAGACGGCGGGAACAGGGGAATATCTGGCGGAAGATGACCGTGACGCTATCCGCATTGTCCGGGACATTCTCTCCATGCTGCCCTGGGAGAAGAATCTTCCGCCCCTGCCCAAAGAGGCTTTTGACGACCCCCTATACTCCCCGGAAGAACTGCCCGGCGTGGTTCCGGCTGATCCCAAAACCCCCTACGATGTGCGGGAGATTATCGCCCGTATCGCTGATGGTTCCCGGTTCCTGGAGTTCAAATCTGAATTTGACCAGCAGACCATCTGCGGTCATATAGCCATTGAAGGTCAGAGCTGTGGCGTTATAGGCAACAATGGCCCTATAACGCCGGAAGGTGCCAACAAGGCAGCCCAGTTTATCCACACCCTGAACCAGAGCGGTATTCCCCTGCTGTTCCTGCACAACACCACTGGCTTTATGGTGGGTACAGAAGTTGAGCGCAAGGGCATTATCAAACACGGCTCGAAAATGATTCAGGCCGTGGCTAACGCTACCGTTCCAAAGCTCAGTATTGTGATCGGTGGTTCCTATGGTGCCGGTAACTACGCCATGTGTGGTCGTGGTTTTGAGCCTCGCTTTATCTTCTCCTGGCCCAACAGCGCTACTGCAGTGATGGGCGCGGTGCAGGCTGGCAAGGTTCTGCGTATCGTGGCTGAAGGCAAAGCGGCCAAGTCCGGAGAAGCGGTTCCCGAAGAGATGGTCGCCGCTCTGGAACAGAAAACCGTCAAGATGATGAAAGAAGGCTCATCTGCTATCGCCTGCAGTGCCCGGCTCTGGGATGATGGTCTGATCGACCCCCGCGATACCCGTAAACTGCTTTCTTTCCTGCTGGATATCTGTCGTACAGCAGACATTCGCCAGCTCAACGCCAGCACCTTTGGTGTCAGCCGTTTCTAATTTGAAAACAACAATAAAATTATCGGAGTTACGACTATGAAATTCACCCAGGAACACAAAGAACTGCAGCGCACTACCCGCAGTTTTATTGAAACTGAAATTAATCCGTACACAGAAGAGTGGGAAAAAACCGGTATCTTCCCCGCCCATGAAGTGTTCAAGAAAATGGGCGACCTTGGCCTGCTGGGCATATCCAAGCCGGAAGAGTTTGGCGGCCTTGGGCTGGATTACAGCTACCAGATCGCTTTTGCCGAAGAACTGGGTCTTATCAAGCCCGGCGGCGTATGCATGGGTATTGGTGTACAAACAGATATGTGTACGCCGGCCCTCGCCAAGTGGGGCAGCGATGAGCTGCGCCATGAGTTCCTTGCGCCCGCTATCGCCGGGGATATGGTGGGTTCCATCGCGGTCAGTGAACCAGGGGCCGGTTCCGATGTCGCGGGCCTGAAAACCTGGGCCAAGAAAGACGGCGATGACTATGTGATCAACGGCGCCAAGATGTGGATAACCAATGCCACCCAGGCCGATTTCTTTTGTTTGCTGGCCAACACCTCCGATGATCCTGAGCATGGTGTTCACAAGAACAAATCCATGATTATCGTGCCCGCTAACACCCCTGGTATCACCTTCTCGGAGAAGCTGGACAAAATGGGCATGCGCTCTTCTGATACCGCCCAGGTTTTCTTTGATGACGTCCGTGTTCCCCAGCGCAATCTGGTGGGCAAGGAAGGCATGGGCTTTATGATGCAGATGGTGCAGTTCCAGGAAGAACGTCTCTACTGCATCGCCTCCGCCCTGAAAAGCATGGAAGCCTCCATCGAAGAGACTGTTGAATACACCCGTGAGCGTAAGACCTTCGGCAAAGCGGTTCTGGATAACCAGTATGTGCACTTCCGCCTGGCTGAGCTGCAGACAGAGATAGAAGCCCTGCGTGCGCTGGTGTACCGCGCCACTGAGCAGTATATCAACGGTGAAGATGTTACCCTGCTGGCCAGCATGGGCAAGCTGAAAGTTGGTCGTCTGGTCCGTGAAGTGAACGACAGTTGCCTGCAGTTCTGGGGCGGTATGGGCTTTATGATGGATAACAACGTTAACCGTCGTTTCCGGGACAGCCGCCTGACCTCTATTGGCGGTGGCGCTGATGAAATCATGCTTGGGGTTATCTCCAAGATGATGGGAATCGCCCCCGGCAACCGTAAGTGAGGACGCTGGCATGAGCACCTTAATCAATCGTCTTCCGGAATGCTCCAACTTGCTTATCAGTCAGCAGGGGCCTGCACTGGTTGTGACCTTCAACCGTCCGGAAATTCGAAATGCTCTGAGCTCTTTCACTGTGAAAGAGCTGATCTCCGTACTTCAGGCAGCGTCCAAAATCTCCGAAATTCGTGCCATAGTTCTACGTGGCGCTGACGGCCATTTCTGCGCCGGCGGGGATATCAAGGATATGAGAGCCGCCACAGCCGCGTCCAAAGACGACGCTGACCCGTTCTACACCCTGAACCGCCTGTTTGGTGAGATGCTGGAAGTCGCTGAACAGGTACCACAAGTTGTGGTCTGCGTTCTGGAAGGGGCGGTGATGGGGGGAGGTTTCGGCCTGGCCTGTATTTCCGATGTTGCCCTGGCCCATAAAGACGCCCGCTTTGCCCTGCCAGAAACAGGCCTGGGCATTATTCCGGCCCAAATCGCGCCGTTTGTGGTGAAACGTATCGGCCTCACCCAGGCCCGTCGTCTTGCCCTGCTGGGTGAAGCCTTCAGCGGCAAAGAGTCCGTTGCCCTGGGTATCAGCCACAAGTCGTTTGACTCCACCGAGGAACTCGAACTTGGGCTGGAAAAGGTTCTGAAACAGGTTCAGCGCTGCGCCCCCGGTGCCAATGCGGTGACAAAAAAACTGATGCTGGAAGTGGGCAACAGCCCTATGGAAGAGCTGCTGGACGATGCCGCCCGCAGTTTCTCCGCCGCCATTCAGGGCGAAGAGGGCCAGGAAGGTACCCTGGCGTTTAAAGAGAAGCGTAAGCCCGCCTGGGCCGGCCAAGAATAATAGAAGGGACAAGTTTATGTTTGAAAAAGTCCTGATCGCCAATCGCGGGGAGATCGCCTGTCGGGTGATCCGCACCGCCCGTGACAAAGGTTATCGAGCGGTTGCCGTATACAGCGAAGCTGATGCCGACGCTCCCCATGTCCCCCTGGCGGACCAGGCGGTCTGCATCGGGCCTGCAGTTGTTGGTGAATCTTATCTATCCATCGAAAAAATCATTGACGCAGCCAAACGCTCCGGCGCACAGGCCGTCCACCCCGGTTATGGCTTTCTGTCGGAAAACACTGAGTTTGCCCGCGCCTGCCAGCAGGCCGGGCTGGTCTTTATCGGCCCCCCCGCGGAAGCCGTCGCCCTGATGGGCAGCAAGCGTCAGTCCAAGATTGCCATGGAAGCCGCCGGTGTTCCCTGTATTCCCGGATATCAGGGCGGGGAGCAGGATGAAACCACCCTGCTGGCCGAAGCCCGCAAAGTGGGCTTCCCGCTGATGATCAAGGCATCCGCCGGTGGCGGTGGCCGGGGTATGCGGCTGGTGTTTGACGACGCAGAACTGCCTGAGCAGATCAGCAGCGCCCGTAGTGAAGCCACCAACGCTTTCGGCAGCGGTGAGCTGATTCTGGAGCGGGCCCTGATCGAACCCCGCCATATCGAAATTCAGGTGTTTGCCGATCAGCACGGCAATGTCGTTTACCTGGGGGAGCGGGACTGCTCCATCCAGCGCCGTCACCAGAAGGTTGTGGAAGAAGCCCCTTCACCCGCCGTAAATGAAGACCTGCGCCGTCGTATGGGCGAAGCCGCTGTTCTGGCCGCCAGAAGCTGTGACTATGTAGGCGCAGGAACCGTTGAATTCCTGCTGGATAAGGATGAAAACTTCTATTTTCTGGAAATGAACACCCGCCTGCAGGTGGAACACCCCGTCACCGAGCTGATTACCGGCACCGATCTGGTGGCCTGGCAGCTGGATATCGCCGCCGGCAAGCCACTGCCCCTGAAACAGGAACAGATCACCCTGACCGGTCACGCTATTGAAGTGCGTCTGTATGCGGAAGATCCCGCCAGCAACTTTATGCCCCAGACCGGCCTGATCCGGCACTGGCAGCCCGCCACAGGTGAAGGTGTGCGTATCGACGACGGTATTCAGACCGGACAGACCATCACGTCATTCTATGACCCGATGCTGGCCAAGATTATCGCCTGCGGCGCTGACCGGGACGAAGCCCGCCGTCGCCTGATTCGGGCGGTGGAAGACTCCAGCCTGCTGGGAGTGCCCACCAACAAGAGCTGGCTGGCGGCTATTCTGCGTCACCAGACCTTTGCCACCGGCCAGGCCACAACCGCGTTTATTGAGCAGCATGGTGAAGAGGAATCTCTGCAGCCTGCGACTCCCGGACTGGCCCTGCAGGGACTGGCAGCGGTTCTGGTACGCCAGGATAAAGCCACTCAAACGTCCTGGCGCAGTACTGGTCAAAATGCCTTCCTTTGTGAACTGGCGTCTGGTGAAAACAAACTGTCACTGACTCTGAAAGAAAGCCAGGGAGAATGGTCTGTCGACAACGGTGAAAAGAATGCCACACTGGCGGTTCACTCCATCAACGGCATTAACTGTCTCTGCACCCTTGACGGTGTACGACAGACGGTTCGTTTTCATCGTAATCAGTATGATGTCTGGCTGGATACCGGCAACAGTTGTCACACATTCACCGACCGCACCCTGGCTCCCGCCAATGCTGAACAGACTGAAGGCAGCAACGATATCCGGGCCAGCATGGACGGGCTGATCGTTGATGTTCTGGTAAATGAAGGGGAAACCGTTACCCGTGGCCAGACCATCCTGGTTCTGGAAGCCATGAAGATGGAGCACCCACTCAAAGCTGGTTGTGACGGCACTCTTTCCGGGCTGTCGGTAAATACCGGCGATCAGGTTAAAATGCGACAACTGCTGGCCGCTATAGCCAGCTCCAGCCAGTAAAAGAGAAAAGAGCGTTCATGAGCAACACCGAGATTCTGGACAGAACCACCACATCCACCAAAGCGGCCAGGGGTGAGCAGGAAACACCCCGGCAGCGGCTGATGAGCGCCGCCGCCCGGCTGTTCCGAAGCAAAGGCTATGACCGTACTACTGTACGGGATATTGCCCAGGAGGTTGGCATTCTGTCCGGCAGTATCTTCCACCACTTCCGTAACAAGGATGAAATCCTGCGGGCAGTGATGGAAGACTCGGTGGAGAAGCTTCTCGCCAGTACTCGCAAAGCCCTGATACATACGACATCCCCTGAACAACGCCTGCGAGCCATGATCCGGTGTGACCTGGAAGCTATTGTCGGCGAACAGGGTAACGCCCTGACGGTGCTGGTATTTGAATGGCGGGCATTGTCACCGGAGAGCCAGGCCGCCATGCTGATTCGCCGGGAGGAATATGAACGACTCTGGCAGGAAGAACTGGAAAAGTCCCGGGATGTGTTAAAAGACGACCTTGACCCCCTGGTTATGCGCCGTTTTCTGGGTGGCGCTTTATACTGGACGACACACTGGTACCAGCCGGAAGGTGATTACGATATTGAGCAACTGACAGACCAGGCACTGAAGCTGATTCTTAAGTAATGAACCCATAGCTTCACAGCCCGTTTCAGGCTGTAAAGTTATAACCTTTTGCCTATATGAACAAGATCACCACAGTACTTTCCATGACTGTCAAACTGTTGGACTGTAAAGATGCCACATACAGTCCCGGGTTGAGGTCTGAGCCTCCGTGCCAATGAGTAGTACTTACAATCTTCAATAGTTTTGTATTCGATCTATGTTTGAAAGAAGGTATATGCATGCAGGCCCGGGTCTCATGCAAGTCTTGTGATCCGAATAATACAGGTCGAGCTGGATTACGAGGTTGTCACATAGAATGATCGACCTTTGCTATTGTTTGCATACTCAGAGCAGAAACCACTGCAAGGACTCATAAGCACAGATACGAGAAAAATGACGTATTATTTCATTGTATACATACTCAAATAAGACCAGTTCATGGAGCCACCATGATGGCGTGATGTATAGTACAGGAACCTCACTGTGCAAAGAGAAAAGACATACACAATGAATAATGAAGTCTCTCTGAAAGGACGCACAATTTTTATTACCGGTGCCAGCCGTGGCATCGGCCGTGCCATCGCCCTGCGCTGCGCCCGGGAAGGCACCAATATTGTTATTGCAGCCAAATCCGACCAGCCACACCCAAAACTTCCGGGAACCATTCATTCTGTAGCGGAAGAAGTTATTGCTGCCGGTGGTCAGGCCCTTGCCTTAAAGCTTGATGTCCGTGATGAACAACAGGTGAAAGAAGCGGTTGATAAAGCCGCCGAACACTTTGGCGGCATCGATATTCTGGTGAACAATGCCGGTGCCATCAGCCTGACACCGGTTGAAGGCACATCGGTAAAGAAGTTTGACCTGATGCACCAGATCAACACCCGGGCAGTATTTGTCTGCTCTCAGGCTGCCCTGCCCTGGCTGAAAAAGTCAGAGAAAGGCGGGCATATTCTCAGCCTCTCTCCGCCTCTGAACCTGGACCCGAAATGGTTCAAACCCTACGCAGGTTATACCGTCAGCAAGTACGGCATGACCATGCTGACCATCGGTATGGCGGAAGAGTTCCGTCGCTACGGTATTTCCGTCAGCGCCCTGTGGCCCAGAACCGCCATAGCGACCGCCGCTATTGAGCAATTCGCCGACGGATCACTGAACAACTTCAGCCGTAAACCTGAGATTATGGCCGATGCCGCCCGGGAGATTTTTGTTACTCCGGACCTGGCCCTGAGCGGTCAGGCGCTTCTTGATGAAGATCTTCTTCGGGATCGGGGAATGACGGAGTTTGATCATTACGCCTTTCTTCCAGATAACGCAGCAAAGCTCTATCCAGATCTGTTCCTTGACTAAGCAAAGACGCTATCGCCTCACGCTGGCGATCCAGTAAGGCCAGGGTCTGCTGCTCCCTGGCCAGGCGGTTTTCCATTCCAAAACGCTCTTCACGCAATAACCCGCTGCGCCACCAGGAGCGCAGCAGGCCATACCCGATACCAGATGCAATTTTCACCAGCATATAGTGAATGGAACTGTTATAAGCGTCCTTGTCCGTTTGTAGATAACCGGAGAAATGATCCACCCGCCGGCCATAACTCAAAACGCTGAGCAACCCTGCCGGGGCATGGACCCGCAGCCAGTCCCAGGAAGACGTGCTGATAACCCAGGTCACAAGCCCGGCCGCCTGCCCCACCAGGGCAGATTCAAGAACAAAGCGCATATGAGTACTGAAAGAGAGCCTGTCAATCCAGCCGAGGGAGTGCATGATTGTAAAAGCCAGGGTCATGGATAACCCTGTATAAACTCCTACGATAAGTGACGTATTGACCAGAGGTTGCTCATAGAGAATCGCGCTGAATTTGCGGGCCATAAGCGCCGTGGCGGTACCATCAATAAGACTGACAGCCAGCCCACCCGCCAGAGAAGCAAGCACTTCCGTTGCATAGGATGCGTTAGCAGACTGCTCCAGTCTGCGGGTCAGGTACTCGATATTTGCAAGCACTTCTTCCCTTGTGCCTTGCGGCTCATGGCCAAACTGTGGCGCTATGGTTTCCCGGGGTGCCAGAGGTTCTTCACTGACAACTGGTACAGGCTCACCTTCATCCACTGTATAAAGAAAAGAGTCCCCGTCCTCAGCTCCGTTATCTGACCAGGACAGTCCAGCTTCTACAGTAAACAAAACGATTACAGCCACAAGCCAGATGGACGGAACCCCAGCGCTTTTCACCATTCAGTGAGTACTCAAGTACACAAAGGGATAAGCATTATAGTGAAAGACTGTGATTCTGCAGAAACATCCTCAACAGACTTGTTTCAGGGAACGTTTCAGGAGCCTTCCAGACCACAGATATCGGCGATTCTGTGCCTGGCGGCATGTACAACTGCATACCCTTCCTCAATGGTTCGGCCCGCCTTGTCAAAATCCACCATGCCGATTTCCCCGACACGGGGAGAGAGCAGGACATCCGGGGGATCACCCGCCATACGACTGCGGCTGATGCGGTCCTGCATAATATTGATGGACGCTGTCATCACTTCCATGATGCCCGGGTTATCGCGCTCCTCTTCCTCATTCCGGGAAAGCTCGGAGGCAAACCAGGACCTTACCTTCTGCAGGGTGCGGTTTTCCAGCTTCTTATCCCCCTCTTTCTTCCCGTTCGCGTCGCTGAAAACAATATCCATCCCGGTTTCAGTCTCACTTTCTTCAGAAGTTTCAGGCTTGCTCTTTGGAGCCGTGTGCCGGCTGACAAGCTGGGTGTTAAGGTCCACGGCAATCACAATATCCGCCCCCATGGCCCGGCACAGTGAGACGGGAACAGGATTCACCAGTCCGCCATCCAGCAGCCAGTAACCATCTCTGCTGATCGGCTGGAACAAGCCGGGGAATGTGCATGAGGCTCGCACCGCATCCAGTACCGGGCCGTCCCGAAGCCAGCGTTCCTGACCGCTGCCCAGGGCTGTGGCAACAGCGCCGTAATCACAGGGAAGATCTTCAATATTGTGGTTGATGCCGGCATCCCGAAAGAAGTTCAGCAGCCTGTCTCCCCGTACCAGGCCGCCGGACAGGCCAACGTCCACGAGTCCCCAGACGTCCCGCCAGTTCAATGCCCTGACCCACTCATCAAATTCATCAAGGTAACCAGTGGCCGCCACTGCCCCCACAAACGAGCCAACCGAACAACCGGCAATCACATCCGGTTCTATGCCCATTTCCCGCAGCTCTTTCAGCACCCCGATATGGGACCAGCCACGGGCCGAACCGGACCCCAGAGCTACGCCAATCTTTTTATTGCCAATCAAACTTATCACTCCTGTGAAAACCTGCCGGACCATTTTACAAGGCTGGAAATACCCACTCGCCACCGAGAAAATAACCTGGATAAATACCAGATGGGAACTAAAGTGTCTGAGTTACCGTCAGACGACGCAAGCAACGATTAAGCCCGGTATTTTGGCACAGACATTCGTTTACTGTTGGTTACGCTTTCTATCTGGCTGGCGTGCTTTTTCCAGCTTTCTGCCCGTGGTGCCAGCTGTACTGCTGGCTGTAGCAGTGAGCAGCCAGCTTCTTGCTCCGCCTGTGTGTGCGAATCTGGATCTGCACTCTGCCCCACCCTGGGTTACCCAACCCACCAGCCAGATTCTGGAAAGTACTCCTGAATCCCTGCGAAGCTCCGGCTATCTGCAGGAGTCACCGCCATCACAGGGACAACAGCTGGCAGGCAAAACGCTCCGTGAACTGGTACTGCCTGCAGCGGTTCTGCTGACAGGCAATGTCCTGGCCGGTTTCGTTTATCACCAGTTTGCTTACCTGATGCCTGATTCCTCCCTGCGGGAACTGGTTCTGCCAGGCCTGGGGCTTGTCTGGAGCCTGATGCAGAATAACCCGTCAAAAATAACCAGACTGTTACAGTCCGCCCCGTTTCTGGCAGATGCAGGGCTGACTCTTTATCGAGGTCCACAGTGGGCCGGCCACTGGACCAGATCAGCACGACAGCTGACCACTCTTTTTAATACAGCCCTGACTCTGGCACCGGAGTTTTACAGCGAGTACGACAAAATCAGCTCCCGGGATAAACGCCAATTCACTCTGGATCATATTCCGGAAGGCATAAGCATAAGCCTTGAGCGCCACCGCCCAACCAGCGAACCGGGCAGTACACGCATTACCCTTGCCTGGCAGGGCAACTGGCACCATGAAAAAAACTCTTACAAAACCGGGAACCACCAAGCCTTCAAAAATCTCAGAGAACTGGTAAAACAACGTTCCCAACAGGGCATCTTTACCCTGTATCTGTACCCTCGGAAGAAGCAGCGGTCACTCTCCCTGTGCGTGGCCTGGGATAATCATCCCGATAAATGCCAACAGGTTATCATTGTCGCAAACGCCCCGGGAGATGCAATATGGTGGTCGTCTTTTGCCAGCAGAGAAAAAGTTACAATCTCACGCAAAACCGGCATTGGGGATATGCTGTCTCCGGCGCTGCTGGCAATCCTTGGCAGCCAGCTTTCTTCCTCTGTGGAGTGGCAGGATGTCTCCGCCCGGTTCCAGCATATAGAAGGCATCTCTCTGCTCTCCGCCCCCGGACATTTTAATATCTGGATGTCACCGGCCGAGAGCGATGTACTGGCTTCAGCGGGCAGTGTTATGCCGAATATAACCCTCCATACAAACAAGACTTTCCAGCATAACCTGCAGGAAGTGAGGCAGTTTGTCACCCCGCCAGCGCTGCCTTTATGGAGCAGCCTTCCCTGGAGGCTTGGAAGAATAACGCTGCTGGCCATAGCGCAGTCATTTGGCTGGCGGGTGGGAGAATACCTGGGGCAGCACCTGGAAAACAGCATTGTCTTTCCCGGTGCCTATACGGACTGGAGTGATATTCCTCCCCCCACCCACGCCAGAAAGGTTGCCGTCACCCTGGATGATGGCAACACCCTGGCGGGCAACCTGATAGAAAGCAACCGTAACCTCAGCGACAATGCCAGAAAGCTCGTGATTGTTTACCACCCCAATTTCACAACTTCCGATGACATAGCAAACTCCGGGCTGTTTGGCCGGGGTTCCCCTGACTCCCCCTTCCGGCATCTTGGTGTTTACCTGAACAACTCCGGCGCTGACGTGTTTATTCCCGAGTACCGGAGTTATAACAATAAACTGGCACTGACGGATAAAACCCGGTTTCTGGCCGACGCTATGGCCGCGTTTAATACTGCCACCAAACTCAAGAACTACCAGAGCATCACGCTTATTGGCTGGTCCATCGGCACGGCTGCAGCTTCCCATGTCGGGCTGGCACAGCAGGGGATTGTTGACCGGATTATCCTGGTCTCCCCCTTTGCCAACCTTTGCCAGGTGGGCCGGACGATGAGCAGCCTACCCATTCCGGCGTGGGGAATGAAATTTAATTTTGATAACCAGCCTGTTCTCGAACAGATCAGAATACCGGTTCATATTATCCACGGGCAGAAAGACAAAATGATTTCCGCCAGTTTAATAAAACAAATGATGTCTGAACTAAAAGCAAAGAACAGCAATACACCTGTGACCTACTACGAGCATAAAAATGCTGGTCACAATGATCTTCTGCCACGCCCCTCTATACAAAACTACATTATTAACCTTTTCCAGGGCACACAGTAATCATCCATCTGCTACGCTGTTTCCGCTTTCAGGGAAGCCTGTTTATAGAAAATAAAGGAGGTATTTAAAAACGCAAGATAAAATGAGGCCACTATGCTCCCCATATTGCTCCCCATATTTTCCTTACGCCTTTATTCCAGCTGGCGCTACCTGTTTCTTCCTGCTCTTTGTCTGATAGTCAGCCTTTCGTCTCAATTCCTCCAGGCAGGACAAATTCTTCCCGAGGACAAAGAAGCAGCAAACAAACTGATAGCACTAATGGAGCAGTCTTCTGAAGCAGGCAAACAGGCTCTGGAAAATACACTGGCTACACACCCGAGGGAGAAAATAACGCTTAACCCTGGAATGTTTGCCCACATGATTCTTGGGCTTCAAAAACCAGCTCAAAGAGACATGCGGCGCTCTGTTGTCAATGTACTCAAACACCAGACCGGCGCTATCAGCAAAACCATTGAATTTATCAAAGGCAGCCGACGGTACCATGGAACAGGGGAATTAAAGGAGATCGTTGAAGAGCTCAAACCTCTCACTGTGTCTTACGCAGCCTCCGGTACACTTATTGACAGTGAAGATGAAGCAGAAGGGGGGCTGGTTGACAGTGATGAAGAACCCATGGAAGAGGATGCGCCCTCTCCCCTGCTCTCCGGGGTTTTGCCAGAGGTAAATGGAATAGAACCCAAACCATGGCAACCAGGAACAACCCCCTCTAACACAGGGCTGCGGCTGGTGAGCGCCGAAAGACTGGTAAACGACCTGGGCAGAATAGGGAAACTTCTGAACCCTGAAACCAGGCTAAGCAGGGCGCAGAAGAAAACCCTGATTAAATGGAATATTCCAGACCTTATGGATATGGTAGAAAATTCAATAGATGCCATCACATTTACAGACCTGTTGCCAATACTCAGCATCTATGACCTCCAGCGGCCCGGTCAGAGCAAAGTTAATCAGTTACAGGCTCTGAATAAACTTTTAATAGATAAAAAAGCCTTCCCCTTTGTTACAGACCGGGACAGCGTAATGGTTCTTTTCGCTGTTCACCAGGCACGGCGTGACCGTGTCCAAAAATCCCTGCGAAGCGGAACACTGGCAATGCTCCAGACATTTCTGAATACTGTTCCTGCTATTCGCTCCGAAGCCAGGAAGCCACAGTGGAGCAATCTTTATAAAGCTCTGGACGGTATGAACCTCCATTATTCCGGTGACGACTCCGTAGCTCAGGAAGCGCTGGAACTCAACGTCCAGGCTGCGGAAACTATTCTGGCGGGCAGCATGAATACAGCGGAGTTTGCCAGAGTCTACCTGGATAATCCCGGACAAGTGCTGAATGATGTTGTTGATCTGGCTCGCCAATCAAAACACTCAATTTCCGCAGAAAATATTTTTAACCTGCGTATCCAGGGCAGCATGACTTTCTACGACCTTTACCAAAGTGTTCATGAAAAAAATCTGTTTGAAGCTCCTGCCCTCACCCTTCTGGGAATTGTTCTGAACCAGATAGCACAAAGGGATGACCAGCAGGAAGAAGAGGAGAGTATGAATGATGAGGTCGAAGATGATCTCGAAGATGATGAGGGTATAGATCAGGAAGCCCAGGTAGAATTAAAACGAAAGCTTGAAGTTTTTATCGAGAAATTATCTGGTTCCATCAGAATACAGGCCATGGCCTATGCCTTCGCACGAAAAGTTCGTTATATGCCTCCCGGTCTTGCGCAGAAGTTCCAGAAAGTCTCCGCTGTAACACCTACCCCCACTTCTCAAATGGAGACCGGGGAGGTGAATGTCTCTCCCTATCCAACCGACTTTGTAAAAATCAGCTATAGCAAAGATGACTTTCTGGAAGCATCCGACAAGCCCAGAGTGTTAGCCGTATCCCCCCGAGAGTACATTCTGAATGACGGACAAAAGAGGAATCGGATTGGTGAGTTACTGGGTCTCAGAGCTCCTTCTGTATACACATGGAGCGAAAACATTGACCAATGGCTGGCTGGCCTGAGCTCTAAAAGGCCGGTCTGGAAAGTATACCGGGAGGCGGTCAGATTTTATGACGAGAGAGCCTTCTCAACGATTGATAAAAGCCTGCTCGCAGAGTCTTATATGGAAGATACGGAAACACGTATTACCCAGAGTTTTTTGGCGCAACCCAAATCGAGACAATTAATACACAGTCTTGATGGTTTAAACATTGTTCAAGAGCTTGCAAATACACACTACGGCCAGGATCATTTTGTTACTTTTATAACCAATCTCCTTGATGATTCTTTCGACTGGGGCAGACAGAGAGTAAATCGGGAGTATGTAAGGTTCATGGTTCAGGGGGCAAACCATGATAAAAATTTCCTGGAATGGGGCCTGGATCTTTGGCGAAAAAACAATCCCCGTGGCGTAGCGACATGGCTGCATTTAATCAGTGCTATCAGGCGGGCCGATATTAACAGCGGATTTAGAACTGTCGCAGAAAAAATACACGAAAAGGTTCTGCACCTTAGACCTTAGCGGTTAGCCAGGAACTGTTCATTACCAAGCCTTTCCTGTTGTGTTCACAAGAAAACACAGGCGACAGAAACCAATAAACCTTTGCCGCCTGTTTTATCTTAAAGATATCTATAATACAGGATTACTGTGCATATACTGGTTCAGGTTGATTCAGTTAATGAGTGTCTACCTTTCTGAAGATGAAACAGGTTCTGACAGCAACCTTGTGGGCTTCCCCTTTCTGGATGGATGTTTAGCCCTGGCGCTTCAGTTGCCGGACAGGCTTTATGGGGTTCACCTTCCCACAATTGATGAAGAACCTGTCCTGGCTTTCAGGGATATTGCCTCCAGGGAGATAGACCTGGATTGCGTGTGTAACATGTTTGCTTCCTGCAAATGGAGCAACAGATACGCGGCTTTCCCTCAGCCTCTTTTCCAGAGCTGGATGGGAGAGATGCTGGGTATCGCAGCTTTGTTAGATTATTTCGGGCCAATCCATGGATTTGACTTAACATCGGACCCAACGATAGGTATCTATGGAATCCCCGCTTATATTGAATATCGATTAACCGGAAGTATTGTAACCATTCATTATGCCCTGATGCAGAACCTGCTTTTAGAAAGAGAAGAAGAAAAAAGTGAGCAGGGCACACCACCTGTTCTGAGGGTAGATAATAAAAAAGGCACAGCCTCCCACGCATATCCCGATGAATTCATAACGGATATAGCCGGAAGCATGAGGGCTGTAGGAAAGACCGGCTTTTACTCCCTAACATAAGCTCCCTAACATAAGCCTCTTAATAGGGTCCTTAGTATCAAATGCCTATCAGGGTCATCTGAATCATTTATCTTGTACAGAGTATTAATTCCGTTTGCAGTTACAGAGGAAACAGCAGAAATCTATTATCTTCTTACAGTCTTCATGATTGTTAGCGCAATAGTCAGTGCATTTGCCACAGGCATTTGGCATCTCAACCCCCTCTTCAACGAAATCTTCATTGTCGTAGTTAATGTCAACCTGTGCTCCCGCCGTACTGATCAGACAAAGATACAGCAGCGCTCCAAGAATATTCTTCATAACGACTACCTCCGATAGGAAAAGCTCATTGTAGCCAAAGAATCAAAAGGTAAAGCTAACCCTTAGCCGCAGGCAAAACCTGGAAAAACAAACCTGGAAAAAAATTGTATAACTATCCAACGCCTTCTATATTCTTCATCAACAAAATCTGCCTCACAGGGTGGCCGTATGCGACACTGGACACCAATCTTCACCCCACTAATCTTCACCCCTCTGCTCTTACTCGTGGCGCTTGGTTCGCAGGCCGCAGAGCAAGAGGAATCCTGGCGCTACTTCACCAGCCTGATAATACAGAACACGACCGACAGTTCCCTCAATGTTCGCTATGATGGATCCCACCAAAGAGCCGGGATCTCTGCCCTGTCTGCGACAAGCCCCTACAACGGAACAGTCGCTCCGGGGGACTCCCTGGCGCTGTCCCTGTTCACCCCTTTTCATGGGGGCTTTCCCGCCAACAGTTTTAGTCTTACTCTCAGCCCCACCAGCACATCGGATGCCATAATCAGCAATACACTGACATACACCTGCACGATTACCGGAGGCCTTGCAAGTGACGGCTGGTTCAGCACAACCCACGGTTGTTACCTGTCTGGTGATAACAATGCGAACCTTGCCTTTCACCTGAAGGATGACTCCGCAAACACAAAGGAAGGCAAGGGTATTGGCGGAGAATACACATACCCGATGGTGATGAAAGTCTATGTGCCTTTTGTCGTTATTGAAAAAGGAGGGTAGAAAGCAGCCCCAATCACAGCACAGAATCAGGGCAGATGAAGGATCATATTGCAGACAGACACTGATACTCCGCCAGTGCAAAATCGTCGGTCATACCACTCATGTAGTCTGACAACAAACGACACCTGTAGTACCACTCCAGAGCCCTCTGTTCTTCCGGCCTATCATTCGCCAGCTCTGCCACTGAGGCTTGATAGGCTTCTTTATATTTGCCGGATAACCGATGGTACAGCCTCTGGGCGATAAAGTGATTTGTCGGCTTTTTTTCGACTATCACCGTAAAATCTTCCATGGACAGTTCCATCAGGGGCCGGTAAATGCCCATCAACCCGGTCAGAGCCGCATAGCCTCTCAGTTCCGGTGTTTCCACTTCCGGCTGACTGAAGACATGTTTGCGGGCCACCCACTTCAGGGTTTGCAGTGCCAGATGCTGCTCTGAATTCCCGTCAATAAGAGGCTCATCAAGGGAACCCTCAAAAATAGCCTGATGGTGCTGACAGTATCGCTCTGTCGCATAAACCACCAGATCATGGACAAGGCGGGTTCGGAAACGGGTAATAAACAGATGGGCGGAAACGGGCTGTTCCTTGTTTTTCTCCGGCGATCCTGCCTGCTGGATAATATCTGGAAGATAACGGCTCCCCTCAAAGCCGGAACCCTGGCACTGTTGCATCCACTCACTATCCAGAAGCTCCCGCAGGCGGGCAAGGTCAAGAATGCCCTTATCCACCGCGTCTTCCAGATCCGCGATGCAGTAAGCTACGTCATCCGCCGCTTCCATAATATAAACCAGTGGGTAGCGGTTTCCTTCCCGGATACCCAGATGACTCCAGACCTTATCAACCAGTGACTGCTCTGAATAATAGAAACCGGGTTTCTTATGGCGATAGGAAAAACCTTGTTCATCCTTTTCCTGCCAGGCCGGACGAGTATATTTTACCAATGCGGCAATCTGGGAAAAGGTGAGATTGAGCTTCTGGAGAGAGTGAATAATGCGCAGCCCCTGGGCATTCCCTTCAAAGTTTTCCAGGTCTGGTAACAGCTGCCTGTAGAAAAGTTCAGGTACCTGCCCGGCAGGGCCAAAAGCTTTTTGAAAGCAGTCACGGCCATGCTTTCTCATCCAGTCATTGAGGGCCGCTTCACCAAAATGTCCAAATGGAGGATTGCCCACATCATGCATCAGGCAGGCCATTTCCACCAGATTGTTAAAGGCGGTGTCCAAACCCTCAAGACCACAGGTTTCAAATTCACCCTTTTGTTTAAGGGCAGCCAGAATATTCCGGGTAATAAACCTTCCGGTTTGCTGAACTTCCAGGGAGTGTGTCAGCCGGCTGCGTACGGCGGCATTTGTTTCAAGGGGATAAACCTGGGTTTTCTTCTGCAGGCGACGTATAGCGGCCGATTGGATAATCCGGCCGCGATTGCTTTCCGTTTCTTCTTCCACATCACGCCCCAGCACTGAAGTGGGGTGTGCACGTTCACAGGTAATCTTGTGTCGATAGTCCATCAAAAGTGGCCTGCCGGTGACTGTTATCAGCCCCCTGACAATATCATCTTTCTCATCAAACGTATTACTGCATTATTAGCAATATGGGCAGGTATGCTCCCCGCCAGCCCAACCTTCTGGTAAACCGGGCCATAAACCGTAAAGCTGGCGAGCCATGTCAGGAATGAGAATGTGACATGCTGGGAAGACCATACTCTCTTGGAAGATATCCTCTGAGCGAATTCCCATGTGGACGCTACGACTCTCCCGAATACATCTGCCTGTTTGACCACTTCAGGCCATGACAATCCGCCCTGCTGGGCCAGCACTTTTCTGGCCATCCAGGATGCGGCCCTCTGGACAATGCCCCGATAAAAGATTTCATGAACTACGGGAAGAGTTATATAACTGATTCTGGGAAAGAAACTCTCTGGAACAATGCCGCTCTGGTCATTTATCAGCCAGTCAGTGACTGCCACCCCAAATAGAACAATTCCCTGTCCAACACCTGACGCTATTCCTTCGGTGACACCGTAAGCCACGGCATCAGGTTCACCCACTTCGCTCAACCATGCGGACGAACGCAGAAGCAGTTCCCGCCCTCCTGCGGCTTTAAGCATCCTCACCATCTCGGATCGATTGGTATCCAGA
Source organism: Parendozoicomonas sp. 209JJ7-1 (assembly GCF_058147085.1). Lineage (NCBI taxonomy): Bacteria > Pseudomonadati > Pseudomonadota > Gammaproteobacteria > Oceanospirillales > Endozoicomonadaceae > Parendozoicomonas > Parendozoicomonas sp. 209JJ7-1. The sequence continues at coordinate 200,691 of NZ_JBYVJU010000008.1, forward strand.
GTCATAACCAGAGGAACAGGCTCGGTGTTTCCTTCTTTCAACAGCCAGAGCGGATGATCCCCCTGGAAAAACAGAATGATTCCCCCCTCAGCTTTCTTTAAAGCTTTACTCCCGACCTGGAAGCTGCCAGCTTCAGTCAGCACATCTCCGGGGACCGGGCAGGTTCGCCACAGGTTCACACGTCCACCCGGTGCTATTTCGCCATAACTGATACAGCCATTCACAGAACCACCATTATAAGACAGCGCCAGAGAGGTTGAATCCGTTTGAAAATCCAGAACAGACTCCGGGCCTGTCAACAGCCTGTTCAGCTCTTCAAGACTTTCTGAAGCCTGAACCGTTCCCCAGAGGGCAGACTGAACCAATACCGCCTGCACCAGTAAATGCCTGAAAAAAGCGCGGAACCGGATCAAAAGAGCCTCCTGTTGATAGCGTCTTGCTGTCAGGTAAGTGATGGGGTGACCAAAGAATAGACGCCTTAATATTTACAGCAGAGGAATTATGTAAAGGCAGGTAATAAATCGTCAGCGCATGTTTTCTATAACACATCCAGGCAAGCGGCCTTGAAATGGGCAAAAATCCTTAGTCCCGGTTTTAAGGCCAACTGGTGTCTTGCCCTTCGGGTGACCAAAGACAGCAACTGCTGCTGTTCCAGGGTCAGCACCACCAGGGTATGGTGCTCATCAATATCCCGCATCTCAGACAGAGTCACGGGCCAGCGATTCTGAATACTGATCCGCTCCACCGGGTCAAGTGAGAGGCTGACTTCCGTCGCCGGTATCACCACCCGCACAATCTGCCCTGATTCCAGATTACCCTGGTCAACCACCAGCAGGCGGCCATCAACATCCAGCTCACAGGAACCATAACCATCATTGCGCCGGGACACCCTGGCTTCCAGCATGGAAACAGCCCGGTCATCGGCCAACACCCCTTCACCTCGGGAGAGCATCTGCCGGGTTCGACCCCGCTCCTGTACCTGACCATCAGCCATCAGTACCAGCTCATCGGTCAGCCGAGCCATTTCATTCCGATCATGACTGACAAAGATCACAGGAATGCCAAAATGACGATTAAGATTTCGCAATCTGGGCATAATGGCGCTGCGGGCAGCCCAGTCCAGGGCAGCCAGGGGTTCATCCATTAACAGAAGGGAAGGCGCTCCCATCAGTGCCCGCGCAATAGCGACCCTCTGCCTCTGGCCACCGGACAGGCTGTTAACTGAACGCTGCAACAGGGGCTGAATGTCCAGCCAGCGGATCACATCATCAAACGCCGGCCCCTGTCGTCCGGCACTGCGGCGGCGACCGTATTCCAGGTTGCCCTGCACATTCAAGAGGGGAAACAGTCTGCCATCCTGAAAGATATAACCAATGCTGCGCAGTTCGGGGGCAACTCTGCTGCGTGCATTCTGCCAGCACTGCTCCTGCCAGCCCTGCTTTTGGAAGGTTATACGTCCTTTGGCCTCTCTCTCCAGGCCTGCAATACACCGTAACAGCGTCGTTTTACCACAGCCGGACGGCCCCATAATGCCGGTAACGCCATCCAGGGAGAATTCCTGCTGTACCTGCAGACGAAAGCCCGGACGGGACAGTTCCAGATCAATTGAAAGCATCAGTTGTGTCCTTTCCGGGTTCCGCCCTGGCGGTCATAGCTGTAAAGACCCACCAGCACCACAAGGGCAAAAATAAGCATACCAGCCGCCATAGTGTGGGCCGAGGCAAAGTCCTGGGTTTCCACTGCATCGTAAAGGGCAATGGAGAGCACCTGGGTTTCTCCGGGGATATTGCCACCAATCATCAATACCACTCCAAACTCACCCACGGTATGGGCAAAACCCAGACAGGCCGCCAGCAGCAGAGAACGCAGGGACTGGGGCATAACGATAGAAACAAACCTGTCCATGGGTTTGGCTCCCAGCATGGCCGCAGCTTCCAGAAGACCACGGTCCAGCTGTTCAAAACTTCTCTGCAGGGGTTGCACGACAAACGGCAATGAATAGAGAACCGAGGCCAGTACCAGTCCGGAAAAGCTGAAGGCCAGGGTCGAGCCTGTGAGATCCTGCCAGAGCTGGCCGGGAAGACTTCTGGGGGAGAACGCCACCAGCAGATAAAACCCCAGCACCGTGGGCGGCAGAACCATGGGCAGCCCCACCAATGCTTCCAGCCAGGGACGCAGTCGGCTGGTCATACCTGACAGTTTCCAGGCCAGGGGAATGCCCACGGCCATCAGAATAACTGTTGTGGTCGCTGCCAGTTTCAGTGTGACAAATATTGGTTGTGCCAATCCTTCCAATGCAAGTCCTTCTAACATATAACGACGGCCTGTCTTCAGTTCCTGTTCTGCACCACGCTGGACAGCTTCTCTCAATTCACTTCAGGAATGACAGGGTAATAACCGCCTTCCTGAATCAGCTTCTGCTGCGCAGGCTTGAGAATAAATGCGGCAAAACGGCGGGCTTCTCCAATATGTCTGCTGCTTTTCAGGACAGCGGCGCTCTGGGTTATCCGGGTATAAAGGTGTTCCGGCACCACCCAGTAATTCGCTGTAACACCATCAGCCCTTAACTGGGAGAGCGCGACAAAGCCCATATCGGCATTGCCTGTTTTTACAAACTGCCAGGTCTGCTGCACACTGCCACCCTGAACAATCAGCTTCTTTTTGCTGTTCCACAAACCAAGATTCTGCAGGGTTTCCCGGGCAGCCAGCCCGTAAGGAGCGGTATTGGGGTTGGCAATGGCAATACGCTGTTGCCAGTTTTTCAGGAAAGAAGCATCCGGCCTGGTGTGTTCCGGTGCCCAAAGAACCAGACGACCAAACGCATAAGGCTGCGGTTCTCTATCCGTAAATCCCTGTTCTGCCAGCATCGCTGGGCGTCGAGCGTCTGCGGAAAGAAACAGGTCAAAAGGAGCCCCATGGACAATCTGGTTGTACAGGCCACCGGTGGGGCCGGAAGAGAGCGTAACCCTATAACCGGTCTGCTCTTCAAACTTTATCGCCAGACTTTCAGCCACAGCGCGGAAGTTAGCCGATACCGCCACACGCAGGGTCGCAGCCTGGACATTGAACGCAGACACCAAAAGCAACAGAGTCGCTACACACCCCGATAATAAGCGTCCGGGCCTCATGAAATTTCCTTATCCGCCCAGCGCTGCGCCGCCTCGTTATCGCTGCTGCGGGCTTCAACCCAACGATCACCGTCTTTGGTCTGTTCACGTTTCCAGAAGGGTGCACGGGTCTTCAGGTAATCCATTAAAAACTGGCAGGCTTCAAAGGCGGCGGCCCGGTGGGCACTGGCTACGCCCACAAAAACAATCTGGTCCCTGGGTCGCAAATGGCCAACCCGGTGAATAATACTCACCTCATCCAGGGACCAGCGCGCACGGGCCTCTGCTTCTATGTCCTCCAGGGCTTTCTCAGTCATCCCCGGATAATGTTCCAGAAACAGTCCGCCCACGGTATCACCCAGATTCATATCCCGAACCAGGCCACTGAACATAACAACACCACCAGTTCCCGATAACCGGCATAGCGACTGGTATTCAGCGGCCACATCAAAATCTTCTGTCTGTACGCTAATCACAGATGCCCCCAAGACAATACAGGTGGGATTTAAGGTTCATCAGCATACCTGTTTGGCCAGCGGCAACAAGTCTAAAGGTCAAGATTACCACGGTTACCTTCCCTGACCGGAGCGTTAGCCGTTTATGGCGCAAATCCCTCCAGGAACGGTCCAATAATAGAAAGGTTCCCCTTCACACACATGGACGATAAATATCATGAAGATCATTCCCCCTGTTCCGGTTCTTTTATTTTATGCCTGCCTGATCGTTCTTCCTATTCAGGGCCACAGCTCATCCCATGAAGTGCCTGCGGTCTCACAACGGACAACAGCCGCAGGTAATACCCAGGTGGCCCGCCCCAAGATTGAGTTCATTAATATTGACTCCCGGGAAAGCGCGAATATCACGGAATTCAGCTCGGATATGAAAGACTTCATGGTTGAGTGGTACGCCCGCCTGCGCCAGATTCTGTGGCTTCCGGACAAAAAGCCCCTGGCATCAGATCAGAACATCACTGTTGAATTCCACAGGGAGTTCGGGGAAGACCCGGTGGTAAAAGCCCACGGAGAAGTGAACAAAATATTTATTTACGACTCTTATACCAGTCAGCTGAACACAACCCACGGCTGGGGACTGCTGGTTCATGAAATGGTGCACCTGCTGCAAAGCCCTTATATCTACCATCGCAGTAAGTGGTATTCGGAGGGCCTGGCCGATTATTTCCGCTATTTCGTTTATGAAGGCCGTCCCCTTGAATGGTTTCTGTACCAGACAGGGGCATTAATGAATCAGACGACATTCACAGAAAGCTACGAAGCCAGCGTGTGTGCCGGAAAAACAGATAACTGTCGGGGCTTTGTAAACGACGGCTACCTGTTTTACCACGATCATCCGGTCCATACCGCCGGACTGTTTGTGATGATCGACAGATATTATGTTCCCGGCTTTGCCACAATCCTGCACCGGGCACTGTTCGATTCCATGTACTGGAAAACCGGCCTGTCTCTGGAGAAATTCAGCGGTATTCTATACAACCTCAGCGGCCGGACCCAGGACAACCTGTGGTGCGAATATATGACACGGGTCGAACATCAGCAGAAGCACACCGGCACGTCCCTGAGTCACGGGGATATTCTGCAGGCCTGCCCCACAAGCTGGGGTAACTGGTTCTATGACCATATTTACGCCCCCATCTTTAACAGGGGCGTATTTGAAGGCGGGAATTATTAGGCAGCATGTCGGTCGCTACCGTGGCAGAGAGGTACGGAAAGGAGTGAGGTTCCTCCCATCATTACTGTTCAACCACACTTTGCAGTAGCCCGGGTATTACTCAAACTTCGACTGGTATTTTCTCCTGTCAATATTTTCCAACCCTAAACCTGTTTTTTGCTATCTTAGAAAAGGGTTCTGTTTGCGATGGCAGCTGAATCTACACTTTCGAGTCGTCCAGAGGGGTTGCCAGAGGAGTTGCGCTGCCACTTTTTTGGAGGGTAAGTACCTCGACATCCGTTTTCATATACCGTTTGCCCACTATATTTTGCCCCTTACATTCGATTACGGGTGTACGGGTGCTTATTCCAGATTTTTTGGTGTTGATTGAACCATTGTTGGCAATGGTATCAATGTTGCTTTTGATTATATATATCCCTTTCTCACCTTCAATAATTTTGTTATTGGTTATAGTGCCATTTATTGATGAGTTAGATACATAAAGCCCGATATTTGATTTTATAGTGTTATTATTAATAAGGTCGCCGAAGATAGCTGAGAATGAAACCTCAAGGCCATTGACAGCATTTATACTGCCATTGTTAGTTATAGAGCCAGATAGATTGGTTTTA